>NZ_BACW01000243.1:0-1012 GCF_000333315.1 Curtobacterium sp. B8 | reverse complement strand
GCGAGCCTCGACACCGGGGGGTTCGTCGTCGCCCTGGTGACGCAGCTCGTCGTCGGCCTCGCGCTCGGGTTCCTCGTCTCCCTCGTGTTCGCCGCCGTGCAGTCCGCCGGAGCGCTCATCGACCTCTTCGGCGGGTTCACGCTCGCGGCCGCCTTCGACCCGCAGTCCCAGGTGCAGGGAGCGCAGTTCACGCGGCTGTTCCAGATGACCGCCCTCGCGCTCCTGTTCGCCTCGGGCGGGTACCAGCTCATCGTCGCCGGACTCGTCCGGTCCTTCGACGCGGTGCCGCTCGTCGGCGCGGACGGCACCCCGGGGGGCTTCGCGCTCGGCGGGTTCTCCGGGGTGCTCGTGCACGCCCTGACGCAGATGTTCCTGTCGACGCTCCAGATCGCGGGGCCCCTCGTCGTCGTGCTCTTCCTCGCCGACGTCGGGCTCGGGCTCCTCACCCGCGTGGCGCCGGCGCTCAACGCGTTCCAGATGGGGTTCCCGATCAAGATCGGCCTGACGGTGCTGTTCGCGGGCGCCCTCGTCATGGCCCTGCCCTCGGTGGTGTCGTCGCTCACCGGCGACGCCGTCCAGGCGATCACGGGCAGGGGGTGACGTCCCGTGTCCGACAGTGGAGAGCGGTCCGAGAAGGCGACCGACAAGCGCATGCGCGAGGTGCACCGCAAGGGGCAGCTCGGGCGGTCGCAGGACCTCGGCGCGTGGGTCGGGATCGCGGCCGCGGCCGTCATGATGCCGGCGGCGGTCGGGAACGCGGCAGCGGCCGGCACGTCCCAGCTCGCCGCGGTGCAGACCGTGATCGCGGACCCGACGATCGGCACCATGAACCGGGTGTTCGGTGAGGCCATGGCGTCGGTGGGCACCATCATCGGCCCGATGCTCGGCGTCACCGCCGTCGCCGCGCTCGCGACCGCGGTGGCGCAGGGCGGTGTGCACTTCCGGCGCATGGCACCCCAGCCGGACCACTTTCGACCGGTGCAGGGGTTCAAGCGCGTGTTCGGCGTGCAGG
>NZ_BACW01000244.1:0-993 GCF_000333315.1 Curtobacterium sp. B8 | reverse complement strand
CTCCATGCAGCCCGGCAACGAGGTGATGGCGACCAGCCAGACCACGCGCGCCTCGTGGCGCGACTGGCACGTCTACTCGATCGAGTGGATCCCCGGGAAGAGCGTCCGGTACCTCCTCGACGGCAAGGTGATCAGCACGGTCACCTGGGACGTGCCGACCTCCGCGCACCGGTACATGTTCCAGGTGGGCAACTGGGGCGCCAAGGGCCACCTCTACATCGACTGGGTCTCGACGTACACGTACAGCGGCTGACACCGCCTGCGACGAGGACCGGGACGTTCTTCGTCGATTCTTGGGACGGGATGGGTGCACTGGACCCGTGCCCACCCCGCCCACCACCGCTCCCCCGACCGCACCCCTCGACCAGCGGGCCCTCGGCCGCCGCGTCGTGCGCGCCGCTGTCATCGTCGCCGCGCTCGTGCTGATCGGCTTCCTGCTCCGCGCACACCCCGTCGACGAGCCCCTGGCCCGCTCCCTCAACGCCGCGCACACCGGGACGGCGGCCGCGGTCGGGTCCGCCGTCTACGCGGCGTTCGAACCGGTGCCGGCCGTGCTCCTGACGGTCGCACTGACCGCCCTCGTCTGGATCCGGACCCGACGCGTCGCGACCGCCGCGGGGTTCGCGGGGACCGTGGCGTTGACCTGGATCACGTCGGACCTGCTCAAACTCGTGGTCGCTCGGCCGCGTCCGGACGGCTCCGTGCTGCCCCACCCGTTCGTGCCCGTGCAACCGGACCCGTCCTTCCCCAGCGGTCACGCGGTGTTCGTGACCGCGCTCCTGCTCGCAGTGCTCGCCCTGGTGCCCCCGGGGCGCCGTCGCCGGGCGGTCGCGGTGGTGGGCGGTCTCGGGGTGCTGTTCGTCGTGCTCGCCCTCGCGGTGGACGGCGTGCACTGGCCGACCGACCTCGCCGCGTCCGTGGTGTGGGCACTCGCGGTCGCGCCGGCGGCCAGGGCGGTCTGGGTCGGGAACGTCGGGATCCGCTCGCCCTCGG
>NZ_BACW01000245.1:0-1942 GCF_000333315.1 Curtobacterium sp. B8 | reverse complement strand
CCGCGACCGGCCGGAACGTACGTCAAGACCGCCCGGGTCCCTCCGGGCGAGCACCTGGCGTCCCTGCGACGCGTGCCGGGTCTGTCCCCCCGGGGTGCGTTCTGAATGTATCGGCTGAGAAGGCACTGAACAGGCCTTCATCCGTACCCAAAGCGGGGGTGACCGGGCCGGATCGGCGTCCGCATTTGTGGGGACCCGGGCCCCGGTACGCGCTGTTCTGTCCCCCGATCGGGTCCGGACGGGAGGCCCGGGGTACGTCCGCCCCGTCGGTCGGGTCGCGCGGACCGCTTACGTCCGGAGCAGCGGGACCGATAGCACCCCGTGTCCGCCGGATGACGGACAGGACCACCACCCCGGGAGGAGCTGATGAGCGTGAACGACCTGTCCGCCGTACTGTGGCGCGAGCGTGAACTGCTCGAACTGCTCACGTTCAAGCTCGAGGAGGAGCAGCTCCTGCTCGCCGCCGGACGCTCCCGCTGGGTGTCGCACGCCAGCCGCGAGGTCGAGCAGGTCCTCGAACGCCTCCGCAGCACCGGCCTCGAGCGCGCCGCGTCGAGCGCCGAGGTCGCCGAGGAGTGGGGCGTCGCCGCCGACGCTCCCCTGCGCGACGTCGTCGCGGCGGCACCGAGCGGCCCCTGGGGCGAGATCCTCGCCGCCCACCTGACCGCGATGGTCGAGCTGACGACGCACATCGGCGCGCTCCGCGACGAGAACGACCGCTTCCTCCGTGCCGCCGCCCACGCGACTGAGGAGACCCTCGCGGGCACGGTCGGGTCGCCGGCGACGTACGACGCCTCCGGCGCGAGCGGCTCCGGCTCCGACGGCGCACGGCTCTTCGAGGGGAACCTGTAGTCGTGGTCAGCACCTTCGGATCCCTCGCGACCGCGTACTCCGG
Source organism: Curtobacterium sp. B8 (assembly GCF_000333315.1). Lineage (NCBI taxonomy): Bacteria > Bacillati > Actinomycetota > Actinomycetes > Micrococcales > Microbacteriaceae > Curtobacterium > Curtobacterium sp. B8. The sequence continues at coordinate 1,047 of NZ_BACW01000245.1, read as the reverse complement.
CCTCGCCGCGGCCCGTGCCGGCATCGACGTCACGGGACAGAACATCGCGAACGCCGGGACGACCGGCTACACCCGGCAGCGCGTCACGCAGTCGTCCGTCCCCGCCGTGCAGACCGGGTTCGTGCGGGGCACCGCGGCCCTCGCCGGGCAGGGCGTCTCCGTCGACGGCATCGCCCGGCTGGGGTCCCTCACGCTCGACGCAGGCGTCCGCGTCGCCGCCGGGTCCTCCGCGTACGCCGACGCCCGTGCGACCGCCCTGAGCGCGCTCGAGACCGGCCTGCAGGAACCCGGCACGAACGGCCTCGCCGCGAAGCTCGACGCCTTCTGGTCGGCCTGGGCCGGGGTCGCAGCGCACCCCGACGACCCCGGCGCCGCGAGCACGCTCCTCGGGGCCGCCGGCACGGTCGCGTCGACCCTCGCGAGCGGCTCGAAGGCGCTCGACCAGCAGTGGTCGACCACGCGGGCCACCGTCGCGTCGCAGGTCACGCAGCTCAACGACGCGGCGAAGCAGGTCGCCGACCTCAACGGGCAGATCCGGTCCGCCCTCGCCGCGGGCGGGAACGCCAACGAGCTCGTCGACCAGCGCGACCAGCTCACCGAGCAGATCGCGTCCCTCGCCGGCGGCACCGTCCGGACGAACGCGGACGGGACGGCGGACGTGCTCATCGGCGGCAACCCGATCGTGCAGGGCACCGACGCCCGTGCGGTCGCGCTCGGCGGTGCCACGGCGCTGCACGACGGCGCCGCGGTGACGCTGACCTGGACGTCGGGACAGGCCGGCGCCGTCACGCTGTCCGGCGGGTCGATCGGCGGTGCGCTGTCGCTCCTGGCACCCGCGAACGCGCAGGGCACCGGTGGCGCACTCGCGCAGGCATCGGCCTCGTACGACGCCGTCGCGACGAAGCTCGCGGCCGCGGTCAACGCCGTCCACACCACCGGCACCACCCCGGACGGCACCACGGGCGCGGCGTTCTTCGCCCTCGCGGCCGGCGTCCCGGCGGCCCAGGGGCTCTCGGTCGTGCCGACCGACGCCGGGGCCTCGGACCC
>NZ_BACW01000246.1:0-1320 GCF_000333315.1 Curtobacterium sp. B8 | reverse complement strand
CCATGTCCGTCACCTGGCCGTCGACGTAGGTCGCGTAGCCCTTGGTGCCGTCGGCGAGGAGCGTCGCCGCACTGCTGTTCGCGGTGTCCGCGACCTTGCCGGTGACGGTGAAGTCGGTGAGCTCGGTCGCTCTGCGCGTCGATCGCGGTGATCGACGCCTGCGCGTCGGCCGCCGAGTCGAACTTGAGCGCGGCGACGGCGGTCGAGACCGTCTTCACGTTCGCACCCGACAGGTCGACGGTGATCTGGCTCGCGGCGTCGCCGTTCGCGCCGACCTGGAAGTTCAGCTTGCCGTCGCCTGCGGTGCCGGCGGTGCCGTCGAGCAGGTTGATGCCGTTGAAGTTCGTCGAGTCGGCGATCCGACCGAGTTCGGCGCTGAGCTGCGTCACCTCGGTCGAGATCGCGGTGCGCGAGTCCGCGTTGTTCGAGTCGTTGCCCGCCTGCACGGCGAGGTCACGGACACGCTGGAGGATGGCGTGCGTCTCGGTGAGACCGCCTTCCGCCGTCTGCACGACCGAGATGCCGTCCTGGGCGTTGCGGGCGGCGACCGTGAGGCCACCGACCTGGGACTTCAGCCCCTCGGAGATCGACAGACCGGCAGCGTCGTCGGCAGCACGGTTGATGCGGAGACCCGACGAGAGCTTCTCGAGGGACTTCGACAGGTCGTTCTGCGTCGCGTTGAGGTTCCGGTACGTGTTGAGTGCCGAGAGGTTGGTGTTGATGGACATACCCATGGTGTGTTCCTCCGTGAATCCTTGGGTTCGGTGCCTGCCCGTCCATGGGCTGACACGGGTGACTCTCGGCCGCTGGCGTCGAGTCGTTAGGTGCCCGTCCGGAAAAGTTCCGGCGGGACGTCTCAGCCGGCCGCCGGCACCGTGGGGACGGTGGCGTCGTGCACGGCGCGGGCCACCCCGGCGGCGGCGTTGGCGGCCACCTTCGCGAGGTAGGCGCTCCGACGGGCCGCGGTGGTCCGGGACGCCGGCTCGGGGGTCGCCCCGCCGTCGCCGTAGTGCGTGGCGAGGCCGTCGCGGAGCAGCCGCATCGCCTCGGAGCGCTGCTGCGAGACGGCGGAGTGCGTGATGCCGAGCTCGGCGGCCACGTCCGTGACCGAGCGGTCGCCGAAGTAGACGGCCTCCACGATGAAGCGCATGCGCTCCGGCAGGGCCTCGACGGCGGCGCGCAGGTAGCGGCGCTTCTCCGTCTCGAGCAGGTCGTCACCCGGGAGCACGACGTCCGCGGCCACGACGTCGTGCACGGTCTCGTCGATCGCGGTCACGGTGCGGCCGGCGTCGTTCATGGCGTCGGCAGCGGTCTGCCGGT
>NZ_BACW01000247.1:0-2725 GCF_000333315.1 Curtobacterium sp. B8 | reverse complement strand
GGGTCAGGTGCACGTAGTCGGCCGCTTGCTCAGCCGCGCCTTGCGGTACTCGTCCTCGGTGATGTGCTTCTGCGCGTACATCGAGCGGAGGATGACGTTGCGACGAGCGACGTTGGCGTCGTAGTTCTTCGGCGTCGAGAGGTTGCGCGTGTTCGGCGACTGCACGATCGCGAGGATCGAGGCCGCCTCGGCCGGGGTCAGCTCGGTCGCCGACTTGTTGAAGTAGTGCTGCGCCGCCGCCTGCACGCCGTAGGTCTGGTCGCCGAAGTAGGCGATGTTCAGGTAGGCGGTGAGGATGTCCTTCTTGGAGTACTTCTTCGCAAGCCCGATGGCGAGCTTCATCTCCTCGAGCTTGCGGGGGATGCTCGTCTCGGTGGCCGCGTTGTAGGCCTTGAGGCGCGCCTTCTCGGTCGGGAGTTCGAGCGCCTGCTGCATCTTGATGTTGCGGACCAGCTGCATGGTCAGCGTCGACCCGCCGCCAGACTCGCCCAGACCGCCGGCGAGGCTGCCGACCCCCGCGCGGACGAGCGACGTCATGTCGACGCCGCCGTGCTCGAAGAACCGCTTGTCCTCGCCGTCGATGGCAGCGTTCTTCAGGTTGTCGCTGATCTGGTCGAACTTGAGTTCCTGACGGTTCTGGTCGTACACCGTCGCGAAGTGCACGCTCTTGCCGCCCTGGTAGGCGTAGAGCTCGTTGCGCTGCGGGAGGTCACCGATCTCGATGTACTCCGGGAGCGACTCGAAGACGCCGATCGTCGAGGTCGTGGTCACACCGGCCACCGCGATCGCAGGCGTCACACCGATCGTCACGAGGAGGCCAGCGAGCACGCTGAAGCCGACGAATCCGATGAAGGCACCGACTGCGGAGACTGGTTTGGTCCGCGAAGCAGACGTCTTCTGGGCAGACATAGGATGCAGCCTAAACGACACCGCCGACTGAAAGGCTGGCAAGGAACCGCATGAGCCGCTGGGAATACCTCACGACGCCGTTGATCATCCACAACACCACGGCGATCCTCAACAACTTCGGCGACGAGGGCTGGGAACTCGTCCAGGTCGTCACCGGTCCCGAGGGCGGACTCGTCGCCTACCTCAAGCGTCCCAAGGCCGACGCATGACCGTCGCGGACCGTCTCGCCGAGCTCGGACTCGCGATCCCGTCCGTCGCGGCCCCGGTCGCTGCCTACGTACCGGCGGTCATGACCGGCCGGTACGTGTACACCGCCGGTCAGCTGCCCTTCGTCGACGGCGCGCTGTCGGTCACGGGCAAGGTCGGTGCCGGTGTCGACCCGGAGACCGCCGCCGGCCAGGCCCGGACGGCGGCGCTCAACGCGCTCGCGGCCGTCGAGTCGGTCGCCGGCTCGCTCGACCGCGTCGCACGCGTCGTCAAGGTGACGGTCTTCGTCGCGTCGGACCCGTCCTTCACGGGGCAGCCGGCCGTCGCGAACGGCGCCTCCACGCTCGTCGGCGAGGTCTTCGGCGACGCCGGCGTCCACGCGCGCAGCGCGGTGGGCGTCGCGGTCCTGCCGCTGGACGCGCCGGTCGAGGTCGAGCTGGTGGTGGAGCTGACCGACTGACGGACCGTCAGCGGCGCACGTCACGCGAGCCGCGCCTCCAGGCAGGTCCGCCGGGAGGCGCGGCTCGCGTCGTTCCTGCTACATGAGTTCCGCGATGGTCGCCATGATCGTCGGGTCGGCGAGCGTGGTCGTGTCGCCGATGCGGCGGCCCTCGGCCGCGTCGCGGAGCAGACGCCGCATGATCTTGCCCGAGCGCGTCTTCGGCAGCTCCGGGACGATCACCACCTGCCGCGGCTTCGCGATCGCGCCGATGCGCTTGCCGACCCAGTCGCGGAGCTCCTTCGCGGTGGCGTCGCGGTCGACGCCCTCCGCGGCCTCCGCGGTCAGGATCACGAACGCGACGACCGCCTGCCCGGTGGTCTCGTCGGCGGCGCCGACGACCGCGGCCTCGGCGACGCCCTCGTGTCCCACGAGGGCCGACTCGATCTCGGCGGTCGACAGACGGTGGCCGGACACGTTCATGACGTCGTCGACGCGCCCCTGCACCCAGATGTCGCCCTGGCCGTCGAGCCGCGCTCCGTCGCCGGCGAAGTAGCGGCCGGGGAACCGCGACCAGTAGGTCTCGACGAAACGGTCGGGGTCGTTCCAGATGCCGCGCGCCATCGACGGCCACGGGTCGGCGATCGTGAGGTAGCCGCCCTCGCCGGGGTCGACCCGTCGGCCGTCCTCGTCGACGATCTCGGCCGTGATGCCGGGCAACGGGGTCTGCGCGGCGCCGGGCTTGAGCTTCGTGACGCCGGGGAGTGCGGAGATCATGATCGCGCCGGTCTCGGTCTGCCACCACGTGTCGACGATCGGTGTGCGGTCGTGGCCGATCACCTGCCGGTACCACTGCCAGGCCTCGGGGTTGATCGGCTCACCGACGCTCCCGAGGAGGCGCAGGGTCTCCAGGCTCCTGGCCTCGGGGACCTGCCGGCCGGCCTTCATCGCCGCGCGCACGGCCGTGGGTGCCGTGTAGAGGACGGTCACGCCGTACGAGTCGACGAGGTCCCACCAGCGGCCGGGCTCCGGCTCGTCCGGCGTGCCCTCGTAGAGGACCTGGGTGACGCCGTTCGACAGCGGGCCGTAGACGACGTACGAGTGCCCGGTGATCCAGCCGATGTCCGCCGTGCACCAGTAGACGTCTTCTCCGGGGCATGTCGAACACGT
>NZ_BACW01000248.1:0-8528 GCF_000333315.1 Curtobacterium sp. B8 | reverse complement strand
CGCAGTGTTCCTCATGCCCGTCCTGCCGTACATCACCGACACGAAGGCGCACCTCGACGACGCCGTCGGTCGGGCCGTCGCTGCCGGCGCGACGAGCATCATGTACTCGGCACTGCACCTCCGGCCCGGCGTGAAGCCGTGGTGGTTCGCGTGGTTGCAGCGGAGCCGGCCGGACCTCGTCGAGCGGTACCGCGCGATGTACCTCGACAACACCTACGCACCGCGCGACTACCGGCGGTGGCTGGGGGAGCGGATCAGGCCGATCCTGCGGGCGCACGGGGTCGGTCTCGGGGAGGTCGACCCCACGACCGGCTCGATGGGGCACAGCGTCGACCGCACGCGCGTGATGCCGTTGAAGCGTGCTGCACCGGACTTCTCCGAGCGGCGTACCGTGACCGGGACATCGCCGACGCTGTTCTGACGTCCGGTCCGCGTTCGGGGGACACCCGATGTCGGATCGGGCCGGTATCATCGGGCGGGTCGCTGTCGGCATCCCGATTCGGGGTACACCGGCGGTGGCGACACCTACCCGGAAGGACGTCCCACCCGTGCTCGGCATCCCCACGCACCTCGCGCCACGCGTGAATGCCTGGTCGACGGTGCGCGCGTTCCACGCCGCCGCCGTGGGGTCGATCGTCGCGGCGGCGGTCGCGCTGCTGCTGCTCCGCGCGACCGAGCCCGGTGCGCAGGTGGTCGGGGCGGTGCTGGCGCTGGTACCGATGCTGGCGATGATCGGGCTCCACGTGCAGTTCGGCACATCGCGGTCCGCGGTGGCGTTCCTCGTCGTGGGCGGGACGTGCGTCTGGTGGTTCGCGACCGTCGTGCAGCGCGAGGTCGAGGTCCCCTGGGTGGCGTCCTTCGTGCTGTCCCTCGCGGTGATCCCGCTCGTCCTCGTCGGCGGTGCCGGTGCGGTGCCGGGGCGCGTGGTGCTCTGGTCGATCGGCGGCTTCGTGGTCGGCCGTGGTGCCGCCTTGCTCGCACTCGTCCAGACGGACGGGACCCCGCACCCCCTCGTCCTGGCGTGGGTGACGCTGGCGTTCGTGGTGTCCCTCGTGCTCGTGACCAGCCGCGCCACCACCCGGTCCGCGCGGGTCCAGCCGGAACTCCTCCGGTCGGCGCGTGAGGAACACGTCTCCGCGTACCGCGCCGGTGTGGAGGCCGAGGCGGCGGCGATCCTGCACGACACCGTCCTCAACCACCTCGGTGCCATCGCCATCGCGCCGGACGGCCCGATGGACGAGCACCTCGCGCGCACCGTCGACGAGGACCTCGCGCTGCTCACGGAGCGCAAGTGGCTCGGAGCGTCGGGATCGGAGCCGCCCAGCCCGGCCGCCACGGGTTCCTCGGCCTTCGGCGCGATGCTCGACGCCGAGCGGGCCCAGGGCCTCCACATCACGACGACCGGCGAGGCCCGGTCCCTCGAACGGCTCGACGACCGGACGCTCGACGCCGTCGTGCGGGCCGCCGGTCAGTGCCTGGCGAACGTGCGGAAGCACGCGGGCGTCAACGCGGCCGAGGTCAGCGTGTTCGACGACGGCGCCTCGTGCACGGTGATGGTCGTGGACGACGGGCGGGGCTTCGACGAGTCGGCGACGGGCGCGGACCGGATGGGCCTCCGCGGCTCGGTGCGGCAGCGCATCGAGCGCGTCGGCGGGTCCGTCCAGGTGTGGTCGTCGCCCGGCTCGGGCACGAGCGTGATGATGACCGTGCCGATGCCGACCCCGGTCGGCCGGGTCGGCGGGAGCGGGACACCCTCCGGCGACGTCGTGGCGTCCGGACGCGCGTCCGGCGGCCTCGTGTCGGGTGGTCTGGCGTCGGGCGGCGTCGCATCCGGGGGCTCCGCAACCGGGGGCGACGCGTCGTTCCGGCCCCGCGGCATCGAGGACGACGAGCCGGAGCGTGCCCGGTGACGGCTGCACGTCGCACCGCGCAGCAGTACGACCCGCTCGGTGCGATGGGATCACGGCCGCTCGCCGTCGTGATCGGTGCCGCCGGCACGGTCTGGGCACTGCTGGTGTCGCTGTTCGACCGCGACGTGGTCGGGAGCCCCGGCCTGAGCGCCCTCACCGTGCTGCTCGTCGCGGCCTCGGCGACCGTCGTGATCGCCGCGTCGAGTCCGTTCCGTGCGCCGTTCACCCGCGGGGCCTTCGTGGCGCACGTGGCGTTGCTGGCGACGGCCTCGGTGACGAGCGTCGCCGCCCAGTGGGGCCCGGACCGCAACGCCCTCAACGACTTCATGAGCCTGCTCACCGCGACCGGCATCGTGATGGTCGCTCCGTACCGGCCGTGGACCGACCTCGCCCTCGGCGGGCTGGTGCTCGCCGCGGTCGACGCGGCCGCCTGGGGCGTCGCTGCCGCGACCTTCCCGCACCAGGTCCCCGTGGCCGTCGCCGCCTTCCTGGCGGCAGCGCCGACGCTCGTGCTCACCGGTGCGTCGGCGGTCTTCGCGTGGACGTTCTCCGGGCTCGCCGAGCGGGTGCAGATCCGCGCCGGCTCGTACTCGGTCGAGCGGGCGGAACAGGACGGCATCGCCGCGAACGTGCAGCGGGACCGTTCGACCCTGCTCGCCACCGAGGTCGCGCCGTTCTTCGCCGAGCTCCGCACCCGCGACGCGATCACCGACGCGGACCGGGCGCGGGCGAGGGCCATCGCGGACACCCTCCGGCGCGGCATGGTGGCCGATGCGGACCGGACGTGGTTCGAGTACGCCGTCCGCGCCGAGGGCGGCGAACGAGCCGAGATCGACGACCCCGACGGACTGCTCGCGACCCTCGACGTCGACCAGCGGACCGTCGTGCGCACCTTCCTCCGCGCCGTGATGCGCGCTCCGGCCGTCGATCCGGCCGGCCTGGTCGTCCGGGCACGCGGGACGGCGGGGGAGCGGATCGAGGTCACGGTCGACGTCGTGGTCGCCGACTCCGACATCGGCATCCACCGCACCTTCGACCCGTACCTCGCGGTCCTCCGTGTCACGTTCCCCGACCTGGACGTCACCGTCCGGCCATCCGCCCTCGCACTAAGGTTCTCGTATGACCAGCACTGACCCGAACCGGCTCTCGGAGGGCGGTCCCGTCCTCCCGACCCCGGGGACCCGCCGGGTGCGGTTGGCCATCCTCGACGACCACGAGGTCCTGCTCGACTCCCTCTCGAGCTGGATCGCCGTGAACGCGTTCGACTTCGACCTGGCCCTCACCGCACACACCTGGCTCGAGATGGTCCACAGCGACAGCTTCCCGACCGACCTCGTGTTCCTCGACTTCCAGCTCAAGGAGCCCGTGTCGATCGAGGCGCGCGTCCGGACCTGCCGTGCCGCCGGGGCGAAGGTCATCGTCCTGTCGAGCGTCGACAGCCGCGAGTCCCGCGACCGTGCCCTCGCCGCCGGCGCCGCTGCCTTCCTGTCGAAGTCGCTGCCGATGCGCGAGGTCATGGACGTCGCCCGCGAGATCATGGGCGTCGCCCGCGAGACGCCGCCGCAGCGCGACTGGCGGCCGCTCCCGACCGGCGCGAGTGCGCACCAGCGGCCGAAGCTCAGCCACGGTGAGGAAGAGGCACTCCGGCTCTACGTGTCCGGCTACTCGACGAACGAGGTCGCTGCGCAGATGAACGTGCAGTACGAGACCGCGAAGACCTACCTGCGGCGCGTCCGTGAGAAGTACAGCAAGGTCGGTCGTCCCGCGTCGAAGAAGTCCGACCTCATCCGTCGTGCGGCGGAGGACGGGTTCCTCGCGTAGTGGCGAAGCTCTACTTCCGCTACGGCGCGATGAACAGCGGCAAGAGCACGGGGCTGCTGCAGGCGGCGTACAACTACGAGGAGCGCGGGCAGCGGGTCCTGCTCGCCAAGCCGGAGGTCGACACCAAGGGCGACCACGAGATCGTGTCCCGACTCGGCGTCACCCGGTCGGTCGACGTGGTCTTCGCGCCGTCCGACGACGTCCGCGCGGCCGTCACCGCAGCCGGGTCGACCGATCCGGCGTCGGCCGGTCTCGACGGCATGGTGCGCCCGGTGAGCTGCGTGCTCGTCGACGAGGCACAGTTCCTCACGCCGAAGCAGGTCGACGACCTCCTGCGCGTCGCGGTCCTCGACGGCATCCCGGTGCTCGCGTACGGCATCCGCACCGACTTCCGGACCGAGGCCTTCCCGGGCAGCGCCCGGCTGCTCGAGATCGCGCACTCCCTCGAGGAGCTCAAGACGATCTGCCGCTGCGGTCGCAAGGCGGTCTTCAACGCGCGCCGCATCGACGATCGCTTCGTCTTCGACGGCTCCCAGGTGGCGATCGACGGCGAGGACGTCACGTACGAGTCGCTCTGCGCGAACTGCTACCTCACGGAGTCCGGCGGGCACCTCGACGGCGACTGACGGTCGCCACCGGCACACGGCAACCCCCGACGGCCTGGAGGCCCGTGACGGGCCCGCCCCGCGCCTCCAGGCCGTCAGGGGGTGCGGAATGCACGTCGGCCGGCCACTGTTGGTGACCACATGAGCGACGCTTCCGTGCACCTGTCCGTCCTCGACCTGGCCACGCGTGAGTACGGCCAGTCCAACACCGAGGCCCTGCAGGGCTCGATCGACATGGCGGTGCACGCCGAGCAGCTCGGCTACGAGCGCATCTGGGTCGCCGAGCACCACGGGATGCCGGGCATCACCTCGTCCGCGCCCGCCGTGCTGCTGAGCGCCGTCGGGGCAGCCACCTCGACCATCCGCATCGGTTCCGGCGGGGTCATGCTGCCGAACCACGCACCGCTCGTCGTCGCCGAGCAGTTCGGGACGCTCCGTGCGCTGTACGGCGACCGGGTCGACCTCGGCATCGGCCGTGCACCCGGGACCGACGGTGCGACGGCGATGGCGCTCCGCCGCACCGACCGCCTCGACGTCGACGACTTCCCGCAGCAGCTCGCGGACCTCATCGGTTTCTTCACCGGCATGGAGGCGTCGAACCCGCTCTCGCGCATCCGCGCAGTGCCCGGCTACGGTGACGTGCCGGAGTTCTGGCTGCTCGGTTCCTCGGGCTACAGCGCGCAGGTCGCCGGTGCGCTCGGTGTCTCGTTCGCGTTCGCGCACCACTTCGCGTCCGACAACACCGAGGCAGCACTCGCGCTGTACCGCGACTCGTTCCGGCCGTCGCGTTTCCGCCAGACCCCGAACGCGCTGATCGGCGTGCAGGTCGTCACCGACGAGGACCCGGCCGTGATCGCGGAGCAGAGCGCGCCGGGCATGATCTCGTTCATCCGGATGCGGCAGGGAGCCAAGCCCGAGCCGGTGTCGATGGAGGAGGCCCGTGCGTACGAGTTCTCCGACCTCGAGCGACGCTTCATCGAGGCGCGGACCGCTCGCCAGGCCTACGGCACCGCGGACGAAGTCGCGGCGAAGATCAACGCGCTCGTCGAGTCGACCGGTGCCGATGGTGTGATCGTCGCTCCCGGGGCGGCGCAGGCGCGCTACCGGCACCAGGCGCTCGACGTCGTGGCGCGGTTGCACGCCGAGGGGCGGCTCGTGCCGGCGGGTGCCGCGGTGGCGTGACGCCGACGCACGCTCGGCCGAGGCGCGAGCCGCTCAGCCCGTCGAGGTTCCAGGACGCTGGAGTCTCGGCGGGCTTCGTCGTCGGGGAGGGAGACCTCGGGCTGGAGCACTGTGGGCGGTGGTGGCTGGTCGCGACACCCCGTCTCCGGGCGTCGAGCGGTCACGAGGTGTCGCTCCAGACGGCGCACAGCGACGATTCACGACCATTCGCCGACGGGCAGGCGGGGTGTCGTGCCCCTTCGTTGAGTCCGACCGGCGGACGAGCTCGCTTGAGAGAACGCGGCGCTCCGGGGGACGAGAGGGTCCGGGGGAACGCGGCGCTCCGGAGGAACGAGGAAGGCCCTGGTCGTCTGACCAGGGCCTTGCTGTCGGGGTGACAGGATTTGAACCTGCGACCTCCTCGTCCCGAACGAGGCGCGCTACCAAGCTGCGCCACACCCCGCGGTGTGATCACTCCGAACCGGAGCAACCCCAGAAGTCTACCGGATGATCGAGGGTGCTCACGACCATCTCGCCAACTCCCGGGCGCGTCGCCACGGCGGCTCAGTCGACGCGGGCGGTGAGGGTCACGACGACGGCCTCGGGGCGGCAGGAGAACCGCACAGGGGCGTAGATCGACGTCCCGAGCCCGGCCGAGATCTCGAGCCACGACCAGTGGTTGCGGTGCTCCCACTTGTGCAGCCCGCTGACGTAGCGGCGGGGGAGGTCGCAGTTCGTGACGAGCGCGCCGACGCCCGGCACCTGGACCTGGCCACCGTGCGTGTGGCCGGCGAAGATGACGTCGGCACCCTGGGTCACGAAGGCGTCGAGGACACGGCGGTACGGCGCGTGGGTGATCCCGAGGGAGACCGGCGCGGGGCCGTCCTCGTCCTCGGACCACGGCACGTCGCTGCGCATCTCGTCGACGTTCGTCGGCAGGAGGTCGAGGCGGTCCCAGTCGCGGTGCGCGTCCGACGTCCCGAAGAGCTCCAGGCGCGAGCCACGGAGTTCGATCGCATGTGCCTTGTCGTTCACGTCGAGCCACCCGAGCGACTCGAAGAACGCCGTCTGGCGGTCGATGTCGAGCTCCACGGGGCGGGCGCCCCCGCTGCCGTGCGCGCTCGGACCCGTGAAGTACTTGAACGGGTTCCGGGGCGTCGGGCCGTAGAAGTCGTTCGAGCCGTACGCGAAGGCGCCCGGGACGCCCCGGAAGGGCTCGAGCGCATACTCGACGGCGGAGTTCGCGGTGACGTGGCCGAGGTTGTCGCCGGTGTTCACCACGAAGTCGGGCTCCACCAGGCTGAGGTCGCGCAGCCACTGCTGCTTGTCCGACTGCCACGGCGCCATGTGGATGTCGGAGAGGTGCAGCACGACGATGTCGCGAGAGCCCGGCGCGAGCACCGGGACCGTCTCCCACCGGATGCCGAAGCGACGGCGCTCGACGAGGGAGCCCCACGCCGCAGCGCCGGCTCCGACGGCCGCGCCCGCTGGAAGGACCCGAGCGATGCGCGGCCGCGCGTCACTTGCAGTCCTTGGGAAGCTTGCCGTCTTTCGTGCCGTACAGCTTGACTGTCACCGCGGTGTTCCTTTCCCCCCGTGGCGTCGGCCGCCGGGTCCGTCGAAGGCGCCCTTGCCTGCTGGGAACCGCTGCCGCGCTCGTACTGGTCGGAGATGGTGATGTTCGTCAGACCCGCCGACTCGAGCTCGGACCGTGCGCTGCCGACGTTCTGCCGGTCACGTTTCGGCATCGAGGCCTGCGAGCCGTCGGTCGTGTACACCGTCACGCTCGCACCTTGGGAGAGGTAGGACCCTGCGGCGGGCGAGGTCTTGAGCACGCTGCCCGCGGTCCCGGGGCCGGGCTGGGTGCCGCCGTCCACGTACGTGAAGCCTGCCGAGGCGAGGGTCGACCGTGCCTCGTCCGGGCTCTTGCCCGCGAGGTTCGGCAGCTGGACGCTGTTGCCCCGGATCGCCGTCGACGACGGGTCCGTGAAGGCGCCGCCGGGGTAGGCCGCGTTGACCGGGGTCTGCGCCTGGCGCCACACGTCAGCACGCACGCCGGCGTAGGTGCCGTTCACGCCGTTGCTGTAGTGACGGAGGTTGAGCTTCTTGCCGTCGGTGTTGCCCTGCCAGTAGGCGGTGGCCACCTTGGTCGAAGCGCCGACGAGCCAGATCTGCTCGGCTTCGTCGGTCGTACCCGTCTTGGCGAACATCTGGGTGCCGTCGGCGGTCTGTGCACCGCGGGCGGTACCGCTCGTGATCGTCTGCTTCATCGCGTAGACCGCGGTCTGCGCGACGGCAGGGTCGACCGCCTGGGAGCAGTCCTTGGCCTGGCCGCCCAGCTTCTTGCCCGAGGCGTCCGTCACCTGGTCGATCGCGATCGGAGCGCAGAACGTGCCGTTGTTCGCGATGCCGGCGTACGCGGCAGCCATCGTGAGCGGCGCGATCTCGTTCGTCCCGAGGATGAAGGAGGGGTACGTGTTGAGCGGGTTCGCGTCGGCGCGGTGCACGCCGAAGTTCTTCGCCATGGTCTCGATGTCGCAGAGGTCGAGCTTCTGCGCCATCGAGGCGAACGCACCGTTGATCGAGCCCGCGGTGGCGCCGATGACGCTGTAGTTGCCGTTCTCGCCGGGGGAGTCGTTCGAGACGTCGAACTGCGTGTAGTCGGGCTGACCACACTTGGTCCACGGCGACACGACGCGCGCGGTGCCGTTGACGGTCTCGTTCAGGCCGTGGCCCGCCTTGATCCAGTCGAGGAGCGTGAACGCCTTGAACGTCGAACCGGTCTGGAACCCTCTCGCCCCGCCGTACTTGTAGTCGACCGAGTAGTTCAGCGAGGTCGACGTGGGTGCGGACTTCAGGGCCTCGTCGAAGTCCTTGTTCTGCGCCATCGTCAGGATGCGACCGGTGCCGACCTCGACCGAATCGAGCGTCGCGCCGAGGGCGATCTGCGTCTCCGCCTTGTTGTCGTACGTGTTGAGGATCTGCTTCTGCTGCGCGTTCAGGCCGATGTCGAGCGTCGTCTGGATCTTGT
>NZ_BACW01000249.1:0-1284 GCF_000333315.1 Curtobacterium sp. B8 | reverse complement strand
ACCCGGCTCGGATCCGGCAGTGGGCGCCCGCGCTGATCCCCGGCCGCAAGAAGGACCAGCCGATCGCCGCGACCTACTCCGCCGCGGGCTCCGACGTGGACTTCGGCTCGTTGACACGCCAGCTCTTCGATCAGCTCGAGATCGACGGCGTCGAGTTCGAGTCCTCGCACCAGGTCACGAACGTCACCCGGTCGAAGATCAGCGAGGGGTGGGTGCTCGACGTCCGGAACGAGATCGGGCGGTCGAAGCAGCGGATCGCGGCGAAGTTCGTGTTCGTGGGCGCCGGCGGCGGAGCACTGCACCTGCTGCAGAAGTCGGGGATCCCGGAGATCCGCGGGTACGGCGGCTTCCCCGTGTCGGGTGAGTTCCTCCGCACCGACGATCCCGAGGTCGTGCAGAAGCACGCGGCGAAGGTCTACGGGAAGGCGAGCGTCGGTGCGCCGCCGATGTCGGTCCCGCACCTCGACACCCGGATCGTGGACGGCAAGGCCTCCCTGATGTTCGGGCCGTACGCCGGGTTCAGCCCGAAGTTCCTGAAGCAGGGCTCCGTGCTCGACCTGTTCAAGAGCATCCGGCCGCACAACCTCCGGCCGATGCTGAGCGTCGCGTTCTCGAACTTCGACCTCGTCCGCTACCTCGTCGGGCAGCTGCTCGCGTCGAAGCAGACGAAGTTCGACGCGCTGCGCGACTTCATGCCCGCCGCGGAGCCGGGGGACTGGCACCGGATCACGGCGGGTCAGCGCGTGCAGGTCATCAAGCCCGACGCCGACAAGGGCGGCATCCTGCAGTTCGGCACCGAGGTCATCACGGCCGCGGACGGGTCGATCGCGGGACTCCTCGGCGCGAGCCCGGGAGCGTCGACGGCGGTGCCGATCATGCTCAAGCTGCTCGAACGCTGCTTCCCCGACCGCTGGGCCGGCTGGCAGGGCACCGTCCGGCAGATGGTCCCGACGTACGGACAGGACCTCGGCGACGACCCGGCGCTGGCCGACCAGACCCTCGAGCGCACCGCGAAGGTCCTCGGCCTGCACCACTGAGACCGCTGCTCGCTTGCGGCGCGTTCGAACATGTGTTCGAATGGCCGCATGCGGTGGAGCGGGCAGGCGAATCGACGCGTCGGCGGACGACGCGCTCCCCGGGCATGGAGTCGAACAGCGGCTTCGTCCGGAGCGTCACGACGCCCGAGTTCGCGGGCGTGACGTTCCACGAGGTCCTGGCCGAGAGCGCCCTGAACTGGGTGCCGAGTGCGGAAGGGGACGGGACGTACGGCTTGGACCATCAACC
>NZ_BACW01000250.1:0-935 GCF_000333315.1 Curtobacterium sp. B8 | reverse complement strand
CGTCGAGGTGCTCAGCGCGCACGACGTGATCATGCACTTCCCGCTCAGTCCTTTCGACAAGACGCTCAACATGTCGCCGTTGTTCCACCGCGGCGGTCTGTACTCCGGCGGCCCGAACCCGGTCTTCTACGTCGGCGCCGAACTCACCACCCTCCGCCACTTCGACGCCGACCGGGTCCTCGACCTGGTGGAGTCGGAGCAGCTGACGTTCCTCATCGGCGCTCCCCCGAACCTCGTCGCGCTCGCGAACGCGCAGGAGGCGAGGCCCCGCGACCTCTCGAGCCTGCACGGCATCGTGACGATGGGCGCACCGCTCGACCGGGCCGCCGCCCTGCGCTACCAGGAGCTCCTGTCGCCGCGGATCTTCAACGGCTACGGCACGACGGAGACGTTCTGGAACACGTTCCTCCGACCGGAGGACTTCCCCGACGGTGCCGGCTCGACCGGGCGCGCCAGCACGGACGACGACGTCGCCGTCGTGCGCGTCCACGAGGACCGTTTGGCGGCCCCGACCGACACCGTCGCCAAGGACGGCGTCGAGATCGGCGAGTTCGCCGTCCGCACCGTGAAGTCGGGCTACTCGTACCGGAACCCCGGTCTCGAGGCGGAGAAGTTCGCGAACGGCTGGTTCTACCCGGGCGACCTCGCCACGTGGGACGAGCACGAGCGCGTGACGATCGTCGGTCGCAAGGACGACATGATCATCTCCGGCGGCGAGAACGTGCACCCCGTCCAGGTCGAGGCCGCGCTGCAGGAGCACCCCGGCGTGGCGGACGCGATCGTCGTCGGGATCCCCGACGAGCAGTGGGGCGAGGTCGTCACCGCGTACGTCGTGCGCGCACCGGGCAGGCTGCCCGAGGACGACACCGAGGCAGCGGCCGTCCTCGAGGTGTGGACGGCCTCCCACCCGGGCCTCGCCCGGTACAAGCGGCCGC
>NZ_BACW01000251.1:0-4198 GCF_000333315.1 Curtobacterium sp. B8 | reverse complement strand
CCCTCGACGACGAGGCTGCCGCGGCCGTCGCCGACCGGCTGGCGACCCGGTTCGTCGGGGACGCGTCGCACGTCGCCGACCGGTTGGAGACCCTCCGTCGGGTCACGGGAGCGGACGAGCTCCTCGTCACGACGATCACGCACGACCACGAGGCCCGCGTGCGCTCGTACGAGCTGCTCGCGGACGAGTGGGCGCGGCGGGCCGAGCAGGAGGTGCCGGCCGCGGTCTGAGTCGCGACCGAGAGCGCTGCCGTCGCGAGACGTCATCGTCGACGTCGTGCGACGTCGGCTGTGTCGCAAGCTGGCGGCGGCGGGATGCCCGCGTGTACAACGAGCGACGTCGCCGGTGTCGCACGACGACGGCCGTGTCGTTCGACATCGACGCTGAAGCGGGACGTGACGAGTGTCGCAGGCCGGCGGCCGTGTCGTCGGGCCACGGCCCGACCGCACACGCCCCTCGGACGAACGACGCCCCCGCTGCCGGTCGGCAGCGGGGGCGTCGTCCTGCGTGACGGACGTCAGCTGTTGTCGAGCGGGAGCCCCTCCGGGTTCACCTCGGACGTCTTCACGGCCTCGTTCGACAGGTTGTACGCCTCGAGCCACTTCGCGTACGTGCCGTCCTCGATGAGCTCGTTGATCGCCGCCGCCACGGGCTTCGCGATCCCGCTGCCCTTCTTGGTGGTCGCCGCGATGAGGCCCTGGAGCGACGACCCAGCGCCGGAGTAGGTGCCGGCCGTCTTCGTCGGCTCGGCCGTGTCCTTGCTCTGCGTGTTCTGGTACGCGATCGTCGGGTTCGGCCCGAAGTACGCGTCGATCTTCCCGGAGTCGAGGGCGAGCTTGACGGCGTTGCCGTCCGGGTAGTACTTGATCGTGAAGTCCTCGCCCTTCGCCTGGAGCTCCTTCTGCCACTCGAGGAGGATCTTCTCCTGGTTCGTGCCCGAGCTGACCGACAGGGTCGTGCCGGCGAGCACCGACGGGTCGCCGTCGAACGTGAACGAGCTGGTGGACAGGACCTGGAACGCGAGGTTGTCCTGCCGGTAGGAGGCGAAGTCGTACTTCTCCTTGCGCTGTTCGGTCACCGTGACGTTCGAGAAGCCGGCGTCGTACTTCCCGCTGTCGATGCCGACGAAGAGGTTGTCCCACGTGGCGTTCTGCACGTCGGCCTCCAGCCCGAGCTTCGCCGCGACGAGGCGGCCGAGGTCGGGTTCCGAACCGGTCAGGGTCTTCTGGTCGTCGCCGGTGAACGCGAGGGGCGGGAACCCCGAGGGCAGCGCACCGACGCCGATGGTGAGCTTGCCGGAGTCGCGGACGTCGGCCGGCAGGGCGTCGTGGAGCTCGGTGTCCTCGGTGACCTGCACCGTCGTCTCGGTCGCTGCGCCGTTCGAGTGCGCGCCGATCGTGACCGTCCCGTCGGCGGTGCCGGACGTGTCGGCGGACGCGTTCGCGGCGCAGCCGGCCAGGGCGACGACGACTCCGGCGGCGAGGACGAGGGCGCCGGCGCGGTGACGCCAGCGGATGGGGGTGATCGTGGACATGGTGCTCCTGTGTCGGGTGTGGGTGAGGGGAGGGGAGGTCAGCGCACGCGGGCGAGGAAGTCGCGGGTCCGGGCGTGCTGCGGGGTGTCGATGACCTGGGCCGGCGGCCCCTGTTCGACGATGCGCCCGTGGTCGAGGAAGACGACGTGGTCGGCGACCTCGCGGGCGAACGCGACCTCGTGCGTGACGATGACGAGCGTGGTGCCCGAGTCGGCGAGGGACCGGATGACGCCGAGGACCTCACCGACGAGCTCCGGGTCGAGTGCGGAGGTCGGCTCGTCGAGGAGCACCACGGACGGCTCCAGCGCGAGCGCCCGTGCGATCGCGACGCGCTGCTGCTGCCCGCCGGACAGCTGGCGGGGTCGTGCCACGGCGCGGTCGCCGAGCCCGACGCGTTCGAGCAGGTCCTGCGCCCGCCGGAGGGCCACCGGCCGCGACACCCCGGCGGCCACGGGACCCTCGGCGACGTTCTCGAGCGCGGTGAGGTGCGGGAACAGGTTGAAGTGCTGGAACACGAACCCGATGCGGGACCGCTGCCGGAGGATCTGCCGTTCGGGCAGCTCCTTGTACCGCTGCGTCCCGTCGCGTCCGGTCCGCAGCCGGACGCCGATGGTCTCGCCGCCGATCGTGACGACGCCCCGGTCGAGCGGCTCGAAGTGGTTGATCGCCCGGAGGAGGGTGGACTTGCCCGACCCGGAGGGGCCGAGGACCACGGTGACGCTCCCGGCCGCCAGTTCGAGGTCGATCCCGTCGATGACGCGCTGGTCGCCGAAGGACTTCACGGCACCGGCGACGGCGATGGACGCGCTCACGAGACAGCCTTCCCGTCGTGCTCGCCGGACGCGACCACGCGCCGGGCGCTGGCGACCTGTGCGGCGCGGTCCGTGCCTCCAGGCCGGGTCCGGCGCGCCGCAGCGCGCAGCCGCTGGAACGGCGTCGGCGGGAGTGCCCGCGCGGAGCCGCGTGACGTCCACCGCTCGACGTAGTACTGCGCGACCGACACCGCGCTGGTGAGGGCGAGGTACCAGACGGTCGCCACGACGAGGAGCGGGATGATGTCGGTCGGGTACGTGCTCGACAGGTTCTGCACCACGCCGAACAGGTCGAGCAGCGACACGTAGAACAGCAGCGAGGACGCCTTGAGCAGCCCGACGATCTGGTTGACGAACGCCGGGACGATCGAGCGGAGCGCCTGGGGGAGCACGACGCGGCTGAACTGCCGGCGCCGCGAGAGACCGAGCGCCTGCGCCGCCTCGAGCTGCCCGTGGTCGACCGCCAGGACGCCGGCGCGGACGATCTCCGATGCGTAGGCGATCTCACTGAGGCTCAGGCCGATCACGCCGATGGCGAGGTCGCCGAGGACGTTCGCGGTCGGCACCTCCCACTGCGGGCCGAACGGGATCCCGATGCCGATCGTCGGGGAGGGCGAGCCGAGGTTGTAGAGGAAGACGAGCACGAGGATGAGCGGCACCGACCGGAACAACCACACGTAGCCCCACGCCAGCCCGGACAGCACCGGGTTCTGCGACAGCCGGGCCACGGCGACGACGACCCCGCCGACGAAGCTGATGACGGCGCTCAGCGCAGTCGCGACGAGCGTCAGCTGCAGGCCGGTGAGGATGGCCGGGCTGAACAGCCACTTCCCGACAGCCGGCCAGCCCCAGGCCTCGTTCGTGAACAGCGTCTCGACGAAGTTCAGCAGGACGACGAGCACGAGTGCGGCGGCCACCCAGCGGACGGGGTGGCGCAGCGGGACGACCGGTCGGTCGAGGGCAGCACGGCCGGCAGCGGTGACCGCGTCGGCGCCGCTGTGCGGGCCGGTCGCGTCCGCACCCGTCCTGGAGGCGCGGTGCGCGTCCGACGTGGAGCCGGCGTCCGGGACGCCGGTCGCGTCCCGTACGGGGACCCGGGTGGTGTTGGTCATGCGGCGACCGTAGGAGGCGCCGCACGCGCTGCCAACGACCCGCGCAACAGACCGGCACACGACGGAACGTGCTGTCACGCAGGCCGGTCGGTGCGTCCTCGTGTGACGTCGTGGAGCGTGGGGCGGGGTTCTGTGACGCCGTGTGCAGCACTACCGTGAGCGCATGACCGGACACCGCGTGACCGTTCCCGAGCCGCCCGCCGACGGTGCGAAGCCGAAGGGGCCGCAGTCGTACTTCCCGAGCATCGAGGCGAAGTACGGCCGTCCGGTGCAGGAGTGGCTCGACCTCGTCGCGGACCGGCTCGACGGAGACGGGCACATGGAGGTGGTCGGCTGGCTCAAGGAGGAGCACGGCATGGGCCACGGCCACGCGAACGCGCTCGTCGCGTTCGTGCGGCGGGCGCTGGGGGACTGAGGCAGCGCCTCTCCAGGGTCGTCGTGCCGCTGTGGCGCCGGGCAGCCGTGCCGCTGTGGCGCCGGGCAGCCGTGCCGCCGGGCCGTCGTGCCGCCGGGCTGCCGGCCGCCGTCAGGGGCGCAAGACCTGTGCGAGGTGGGCGAACGTCGCCGTGTCCTCGTGTGCGCCGCCGCCCTCGTGCCCGTTGTACTCCCAGACGGTCATGTCCTTCGGNCCCGCGTACGCGTTGAACGCGGCGTACACGGTGGAGGGCGGGCAGATCGGGTCCATCAGCGCCGTCGAGAACACGCCGGGGCCGTCGCACGTGCGGCGTGCAGCACCCCGT
>NZ_BACW01000252.1:0-1465 GCF_000333315.1 Curtobacterium sp. B8 | reverse complement strand
GACCTCGCGCCCTGGCCGGGGTCCGGAGCACATCGGTCTGGTCGGGACCCTGCAGACGACGTTCAACGAGCCGCTGGAACTGGCGAAGCAGCTCGCGACGCTCGACCACCTGACCGACGGGCGCGCCGGCTGGAACGTCGTGACGAGCTCCGACGCGTTCCACGGCGCCAACTTCCGCCGCGGGGGCTTCCTCGACCACGCGGACCGCTACACGCGCGCAGCCGAGTTCATCGAGCTGTCCCGCGAGGCCTGGGACTCATGGGAGCCGGACGCCGTCGTCGCCGATCCCGCGTCAGGCACCTACGTGGACCGTTCGCGCATCCGGGACGTCGACCACCACGGACCCCAGTTCGACGTCACCGGGACCTTCCCGGTGCCGCGCAGCCCACAGGGGCACCCCGTCATCGTGCAGGCGGGCGACTCCGACGAGGGTCGCGACCTCGCCGCCGCGCACGCCGAGGTGATCTTCTCGCTGCACACCGAGTTCGACGACGCGAGGGCGTTCTCGGACGACGTCACGGCGCGGCTCGCGCGGCACGGCCGGAGCCGGGACGAGCTGCTCATCCTCCCGGGCGCCACGTTCACCATCGGCGACACCGCGGAGGAGGCCCAGGAGCGCTCGCGCGCGATCCGTCGTGCACAGGTCAGCCCCGCCACGGCGATCGCGTTCCTCGAGCAGGTCTGGAACCGCGACCTCTCCGGCCACGACGTCGACGGCCCGCTGCCCGACGTCGAACCGGACGTGGACGCCGACGCGATCACCCGAGGGCGCGTGCGACACCTCCGGGACCCGCGCAGCACCGTCGCTGCGTGGCGCGCGCGTGCCGCGAGCGACCACCTCTCGACCCGGGACCTCGTGATCGAGGTGTCGACCCGGGGCGGGTTCGTGGGGACACCGGAGCACCTGGCGGCGGAGATCGACCGCTTCGTGCAGGCCGGTGCAACGGACGGCTTCGTCGTCGTGCCGCACACCAACCCGCACGGTCTCGACGAGTTCGTGGACCGGGTGGTACCGCTCCTGCAGGAACGCGGGGTGTACCGGGACTCCCACGACGAGGGCACGACGCTCCGCCAGAACCTCGGGCTGCCCGATCGGGTCCGCGACCGGCAGGCGGCCACGGCATGAGCGCCGTCCCGCTCTCGGTCCTCGACCTCGTCCCGGTCAGCAGTGGTTCCACTGCCGCGGCGGCACTGCACGCCACCGTCGACCTCGCCCAGCGCGCCGAACGTGCCGGGTACGCCCGGTACTGGCTCGCCGAGCACCACCTCAACCCCGGGGTCGCCGGCAGCGCGCCGACCGTCGTGATCGGTGCCGTGGCCGCTACTACCTCCTCGATCCGGGTCGGCAGCGCGGCGACCCTCGTCGGCAACGTGCGCGGGCTGCAGATCGCCGAGACCTTCGGGACCCTCGCCGCCCTGCACGGTCCGCGCATTGACCTCGGGCTCGGAAGGTCCGGTGCCCCGG
>NZ_BACW01000253.1:0-1635 GCF_000333315.1 Curtobacterium sp. B8 | reverse complement strand
TCCTGTCGAAGAAGCGGGCGCAGTACGAGCGCGCCTGGGGCGACGTCGAGAAGATCAAGGAGTCCGACGGCGTCGTGACCGGCACGGTCATCGAGGTCGTCAAGGGCGGTCTGATCGTCGACATCGGCCTCCGCGGCTTCCTCCCGGCCTCGCTCATCGAGCTGCGCCGCGTCCGCGACCTCACGCCGTACCTCGGTCAGGAGCTCGAGGCGAAGATCCTCGAGCTCGACAAGAACCGCAACAACGTGGTCCTCTCGCGCCGCGCCCTGCTCGAGCAGACGCAGTCCGAGTCGCGCACCACGTTCCTCAACAACCTCCACAAGGGCCAGGTCCGCAAGGGCGTCGTCTCCTCGATCGTCAACTTCGGTGCGTTCGTGGACCTCGGCGGCGTCGACGGTCTCGTCCACGTCTCGGAGCTCAGCTGGAAGCACATCGAGCACGCCAGCGAGGTCGTCGAGGTCGGCCAGGAGGTCACCGTCGAGATCCTCGAGGTCGACCTGGACCGCGAGCGTGTCTCCCTGTCGCTCAAGGCGACGCAGGAAGACCCGTGGCAGGTCTTCGCCCGCACCCACGCGATCGGCCAGATCGCACCGGGCAAGGTCACCAAGCTCGTGCCGTTCGGTGCGTTCGTCCGCGTGGCCGACGGCATCGAGGGCCTCGTGCACATCTCGGAGCTGTCGAACAAGCACGTCGAGCTCGCCGAGCAGGTCGTGTCGGTCGGCGACGAGGTCTTCGTCAAGATCATCGACATCGACCTCGACCGTCGTCGCATCTCGCTCAGCCTCAAGCAGGCGAACGAGGGCGTGGACCCGGAGGGCACCGAGTTCGACCCGGCGCTCTACGGCATGCCGACCGAGTACGACGAGCAGGGCAACTACAAGTACCCGGACGGCTTCGACCCGGAGACGAACGAGTGGCTCGAGGGCTTCGACGCCCAGCGCACCGAGTGGGAGGCGCAGTACGCCGCCGCCCAGTCGCGCTGGGAGGCCCACAAGGCCCAGGTCGCGAAGACGATCGCCGACGAGGCGCAGGGTGGCTTCGACCTCCCGGCCAGCGCGTCGTCCTCGTCGTCCTCCACGTTCTCGAGCGAGTCGAACGGTGCGGGCACCCTCGCCGACGACGCCTCGCTCGCGGCGCTCCGCGAGAAGCTCAGCTCGAACAACTGATCGAGCGGCAGACCGCGACCGGAAGCCCGGTACTCCCTCAGCGGGGAGTGCCGGGCTTCCGGCGTTCCACGAGCCGATCCCGTTAGCCTGGACGTCGTGCGCATCATCGGTCTCACGGGTGGCATCGCCGCCGGCAAGTCCACGGTCTCCGCCCGCTGGGCCGACCA
Organism: Curtobacterium sp. B8; assembly: GCF_000333315.1. Classification (NCBI taxonomy): domain Bacteria; kingdom Bacillati; phylum Actinomycetota; class Actinomycetes; order Micrococcales; family Microbacteriaceae; genus Curtobacterium; species Curtobacterium sp. B8. The sequence continues at coordinate 302 of NZ_BACW01000253.1, read as the reverse complement.
CGGGGCCGTCGTGGTCGATGCCGACCGGCTGGCCCGGCAAGCGGTGGCTCCCGGCAGCCCCGGGCTGGCCCAGGTCGCGGCGCGGTTCGGACCGAGCGTCATCGCGCCGGACGGGTCGCTGGACCGACCCGCCCTCGGAGCCGTCGTGTTCGCCGACCCGGACGCGCGGAAGGCGCTGGAGGGCATCACCCACCCGGAGGTCTGGCGGCTCGCGCAGCAGGCGTTCGACGCCGCCGAGGCAGCCGACCCCGACGCCGTGGTGGTGTACGACGTCCCGCTCCTCGCCGAGGCTGCCGGCGCGC
>NZ_BACW01000254.1:0-1399 GCF_000333315.1 Curtobacterium sp. B8 | reverse complement strand
GCCCGGCGCAGTCCGTGCGCGAGGTCCTCGACCTCATGCCGACCGCGACCGAGACGGACTGGCAGGACGTCGCGAGTCGACTCGCCGCCCTCCCGGACGCCCTCGAGGGCATCCGCGAGACCCTGCTCGAGGGCACGCGGGAGCACGTCACCCCGGCGAAGCGCCAGGTCGCGCTGATCGCCGAGCAGGCCGCCCGCACCGGCGCCGAGGACGGGCTGTTCCGGCAGCTCGCCGACGGCGCGTCCCTCGAGGACGGCGGTGCGCTGCCCGAGTCCCTCCGTGAGGACCTCCGCCGCGGTGCCACCCTGGCGGCCGCCGCGTACCGCTCGTTCGGGCAGTTCCTCGAGCACGAGCTCCTGCCGCTGGCGACCCCGGTGGACGCCGTCGGACGTGAGGACTACGAGCTCCACTCCCGCCGGTTCCTCGGCGCCACGGTCGACCTCGACGAGACGTACGCCTGGGGCCTCGAGGAGCTCGCCCGGATGCGGGACGAGCAGGAGCGCATCGCCGACCGCATCGAGTCGGGCGCGAGCGTCGCCCGGGCGATCGAGGTCCTCGACCAGGACCCGGCACGCATCCTGCACGGCACCGACGCGCTGCAGCGGTGGATGCAGGAGACGAGCGACGAGTCGATCCGCGAGATGGACGGCCGGTTCTTCGACATCGCGGACCCGATCAAGCGCCTGGAGTGCCGGATCGCCCCGACGCAGGAGGGCGGCATCTACTACACGGGTCCGTCCGACGACTTCTCCCGCCCGGGTCGCATGTGGTGGTCCGTGCCGCAGGGCGTGACCGAGTTCGGCACCTGGCGTGAGAAGACGACGGTCTACCACGAGGGCGTCCCCGGCCACCACCTGCAGATCAGCCAGGGCGTCTACAACCGCGGCGAGCTGAACACCTGGCGCCGCCAGCTGGCCGGGTCGTCGGGGCACGTCGAGGGCTGGGCGCTGTACGCCGAGCGTCTGATGGAACAGCTCGGCTTCCTCGACGACGACGGCGACCGGCTCGGCATGCTCGACGGCCAGCGGATGCGTGCCGCCCGGGTCGTGCTCGACATCGGGGTGCACCTGCAGAAGACGAACCCCGACGGCGGCGCGTGGACGTGGGAGTACGCCCTCGACTTCATGGGGCAGAACGTCAACATGGCGCCGGAGTTCGTCCGGTTCGAGGTCGCCCGCTACTTCGGGTGGCCCGGACAGGCGCCGTCCTACAAGGTGGGGCAGCGCGTCTGGGAGTCCATCCGCGACGAGGTCGCCGCCCGCGAAGGCGCTTCGTTCGACCTGAAGTCCTTCCACCACCGTGCCCTCGCGCTCGGCAGCATCGGACTCGACACGCTGCGGACCGCGCTGGTCGGCTGACGTCGAGCACGCGGCTGGCCGGCTGTCGCCGACGGCGGACG
>NZ_BACW01000255.1:0-1852 GCF_000333315.1 Curtobacterium sp. B8 | reverse complement strand
CGTGCTCGGCCTGGTCGCCGTCATCGCTGGCCTGACCATCGGCGCCGGCGTGCTGCCCGCGGTCCGTGACGCCCTGAAGCCGTACGTGACGTTGCCGAGCAACGTGAGCGTGCCGGCGGCGTCGCTGTGGATCGTCGCCGGCGTGTGTGTCGTGGTGATCGTGCTCGCGTTGGCGTGGGTGTTCACCCGCGGACGCGGCGGCACCAGCGTCGCCGTCCGGGAACGCGCCGGCGAGGACCAGGTCACGATCAACGTCGCGCTCGTGCGGGACGTGATCGACCACGAACTCCACGGCGTCCGCGACGTCGTCGGCGCCAAGGTCGACACGTACCTCGTCAAGCGGCAGCGCGCGGCCCGGATCCGGGTCAACGTCCGCCGCGGCGGTGACGCGGTCACCGTCCTCGACGCCGTCGACCACGCCATCGGCGTGCTGGACCGCACCCTGGGCCGGCAGGTCCCGGTCCTGGTCCACCTCACCGGCGGCACCCGCGCCGCTCTCGCGAAACTCACCCGCGTGCAGTAGACCGCACCACCCACCGACCACCCCAGACCCCGGGAGGCACACCGCGCCTCCCGGCCGCACCACCAAGGAAACCGGGCTGACGCCCGGACGAGAGAGAGGAGCCCGTCATGGGTCTCGACGACAAGATCAAGAACGCTGCCCAGGACCTCGCCGGCAAGGCCAAGGAGGCCGTCGGCAAGGCGACCAACGACGACCAGAAGGTCGCGGAGGGGCAGAAGGACCAGGCCGCGGCCAGCGCCAAGAAGGCCGGCGAGGACGTCAAGGACGTCTTCAAGTAACCCGTCTCGGACCCGGACGCCGCCCGCCCATGGTGGGCGGCGTCCGTCGTCCCGGAGCAAGGAGGAAGTCATGCAGCACGACCCGAACGCCAGGACACAGATCACCGAGGTACCCCTGCCCGCGGAGCTCACCGAGCCCCTGCCCGCGGACGCCTCGCCCGTCACCGTCGCCGCCCGCACCGCCGCCGAGACCGCACTCGGTGTCCACGGCGTCCACCACCTCGGCAACCTCCTGGCCCGCGCAGCCGACAAGGTGCGCTCCCAGTTCGGCCGCTCCGCCGGGACGACCGGGGTGCAGGTCGACGAGACCGACGGTGCACTCGACGTCGTCGTGTCGATCGTCGTGGAGTACCCCGAGCCCGTGATCGGCGTCGCCGACGAGGTCCGCCGACAGGTCCGCGAGGCCGTCTCGCAACTCGACTTCGCCGCCGTCTCGGTCGACGTCCGGGTGCTCGACGTGCACGGTCCCTTCGACGACGAACCCAGCGCGCTCGACCGGGCCGTCGAGTCCGGGAAGGACGCCGTCGGCCGTGTCCGCGACGCCGCGTCCGAGGCCGCCGCCGACGCCAAGGAGAACGCCGCCGACGTCGCCGAGCGGGCTCGCGATGCCGCATCCCGCGCCGTCGACCGTGCAGGCGACGCCGCGGACACCGCGCGCGAGGCCGTGGCCGACGCCGCCGACCGGGCGCGGGACGCGGTCGCGGACGCGACGGACCGGGCTCGCGACGCTGCCGCGGAGACCGCAGACCGCGCCCGCGACGCTGCCGCGGAGCTCGGGGAGCGCGGTCGTGACCTCGCTGACCGGGCTCGTGACGGTGCCGCGGAGGCTGCCGATCGCGCGCGTGACGGTGCCGACCGTGCCCGCGGTGCCGCCGCCGACGCCGTCGACCACGCGGCCGAGGCCGCCGGCGCCGCACGCGACGCCGCAGTGGACGCGGGTGCCGAGGTCGCGGACCGCGCCGCCCGTGCAGCGGACGACGCCGCTGACTCGGCACGGACCGCCGGCGCGCACGCGGAGGACGCGGTCGCCGACGCTGCCGACGCAGCGGAC
>NZ_BACW01000256.1:0-1876 GCF_000333315.1 Curtobacterium sp. B8 | reverse complement strand
CCGGAGCCGTCGGCGGACGCGGTGCTCAGCCCGTTCGACCCGGTCGTCTGGTTCCGCCGTCGGGCCGAACGGATGTACGGCTTCCACTACCGCATCGAGATCTACACGCCGGCGCCGAAACGGGTGTTCGGGTACTACGTGCTGCCCGTGCTGCAGGACGACCGCCTGACCGGACGGATCGACCTCAAGAGCGACCGGCAGCGCGGAGTGCTCCGCGTCCGCACGGCGTGGGAGGAGCCCGGGGAGCACCTCGACGCCGAGCGGCTGGCCGAGGTGCTGCGGCGCACAGCGGCGTGGCAGGGGCTCGGCGACGTGGAGGTCACCGATCGCGGGACCGCTGCGCGCGCACTGGCCGGGGCCCTCGGCGTCGCGCTGGTCCCGCACGAGTCGGCGGACGACACGGACGTGGCCGAGCCGCTCCCGGACCTGGAAGTCACCGTCTGACCGGCCGGGAGGCCCGTGGCGACGCCGTCACGGGCCTCCCGGCGGCGCCGCCACACCCTGGGCGCGGTGCGCCGTGCTGCACGCCGATGACCGCGCCCTGAGCGCGGTGCGCTGCGCGCCACGCCACGCCACGCCGCGCCGCGCCGCGCCACGCCGTGCCGCGCCGCGCCACGCCGCGCCACGGAGCGGAGTGGAGCGCCGCTCGTCCGGTCAGAACCGGTCGAGGCTCCCCCGCAACCGCGCGATGCGGTCGGGCAGCGGCGGGTGCGTCGAGAACAGCCGGTCCATCACGCCCGGCCGCATCGGGTCCGCGATCCACAGGTGCGCCATCGACGAGTTCTGCGTCCGCATCGGACGGCCGTACGCGCCGAGCTTCTCGAGGGCGCGTGCAAGCCCTTCGGGGTGCCTCGTCGTCATCGCACCGGTCGCGTCCGCGAGGTACTCCCGCTGCCGCGACACCGCTGCCTGCACGGCCACGGCGGCGATCGGGGCGACGATGACGGCCACGAGACCGGCGACGAGGAGGATCGGGTTGCCGCCGCCGTTGTTGTCGTTCCGGCTCCGCCCGCTCAGCCCGCTGAAGATCGAGATGCGGAGCAGGACGTCGGCGATGAGCCCGACCGCGACGACGAGCCCGAAGACCATCGTCGAGACGCGGATGTCGTAGTTCCGGACGTGCCCGAGCTCGTGCGCCATGACGCCCTCGAGTTCCTGGTCGTCCATGATCCCGAGCAGTCCCGTGGTCGCGGCGACGACGGCGTGCTCGGGGTCGCGCCCGGTCGCGAAGGCGTTCGGGGACGGATCGTCGACCACGTACACCCGGGGCATGGGCATGCCCGTCGCGATCGCGAGGTTCTCGACCGTCCGCCACAGCCGGGGTTCGGTCGTCCGGTCGATCTCGACGCCGCCCGCGATGGCCGTGGCCTGGCGAGCGGCGGTGAAGTACTGCAGCACCGCGTACCCGATCGCCACGACGAGCACGATGACACCGATGGAGACGTTGCCCGCGAGGTACCCGCCGAGGAACCCGAGGGCGCCGACGAGCAGCAGGAAGACCAGGACGATCAGGACGGTGTTGCGCTTGTTCTGCGCGATCGCGCGGTACACGGCCGGGCGCTGCGGTCGGTCGTCCGGGTCAGAACTGCGCGTCCTCGAGCTCGACGTCGAAGACCTCGTCGATGACGCTCTGGTCGAGGACCTCGGGCACGAAGTTCGCGCCGATGCCCTGGATCTTGTGCGGCCCGGCCTTGCCCTCGGTGAGCAGCGGCGAGTCCTTCGGCTCGACGGCGATGACCTGCACGCCGGGCACGCGCTCCTTGAGCACCTGGCCGACGCCGGTGATCGTGCCGCCGGTGCCGACGCCCGCGATGAACACGTCGACGTGGCCCTCGGTGTCGCGCAGGATCTCCTCGGCGGTGGTCTTCCGGTGGAT
>NZ_BACW01000257.1:0-960 GCF_000333315.1 Curtobacterium sp. B8 | reverse complement strand
CCGCGGCAGCTTCGTCCCGCTCGCGCGCGAGGGCGGCCCGGGCGGTGTCGATCTCCTGCCGCAGTGCGGTGCGCTCGGCTTCGAGGGAGCCGATGTCCGCGGCACGGCGGTCGGCGATCTCGGTGTCGAGCTCGCCGTGCTCGCGCTCGCGTCGGGCGGCGAGCTCGGCCTCGTGGTCGCGCGAGGCCCGCTCGGCTGCGGTCTCGGCCTCGGCCCGCTCCCGTTCGATGCGCGTCCGGTGCTCCTCGAGCTCGCGGGCGATGCGGTCCTCGGTCTCCTGCACGAGCCGCGCGTTCTCAGCGCGGGTCTGCTCCTCGTCGACGCGGAGCTGGGCGCGGGCGGCCTCGACCTCCTGCTCGAGGGACGTCCGGGCGGTCGCGAGTTCACGCTCCCACTCGGCGCGCGCGGCGGCGAGCTGCTCCTCGGTGTCGCGGCGGCGGTCGGCGAGCTCGGTGTCGAGGTCGGCACGGCGGCGCTCGACCTCGGCTGCGAGGTCGGCGCGGCCGGTCTCGAGCTCGAGGGCGTGCACGCGCTGCTGCTCGTCACGCTCGTGCTGCCAGGCCGCGCGGGCCTCGGTGAGTTCGCGCTCGAGCGCGGCGCGGCGCTCGGTCTCCGTGCGGTCGAGGTCCTCGACACGACGGGCGTGGTCGGCCTCGAACACCGAACGGCGGTGTTCCGTCTCGCGGTCGAGGTCGGCCGCGGCGGCCCGGGCGTCGGCGGACTCGCGGTGCGCGGTCTCGCGGAGTTCGGCGACCTCGTGCTCGACCCGCGCGCGGAGGGCGTTGGTCTCACGGATCGCGACCGAGCGGACCTCGGCGGCCTCGGTGACGGCCGCGCCGCGGACCGCGGCGCCCTCGTTGCGCGCGTCCTGCAGCAGGAGACCGGCCTCGGCACGGGCGCGCTCGACCGTGTCCGCAGCCTTCGCCCGGGCACGGTGGAATTCGTCGGTGCCCCGGGCCC
>NZ_BACW01000258.1:0-4550 GCF_000333315.1 Curtobacterium sp. B8 | reverse complement strand
CTGGAGGCGCGGTTCGCGTTCTGCAGGACGGAAACGGGCCGTCAGGTGGCCGGTGGGCGCACTGCGGTGCCCCCTACGGTGGACCGGGAGAGCCGATCGACAGGAGCAACCATGCCGAAGACCGCCGTCGTCACCGACCACGCACCGAAGCCCGCCGGACCCTACAGCCAGGGCATCGTCGCGAACGGCTTCCTCTACACCGCCGGCTTCGGCCCGCAGGACCCCGTGACGGGGGCGATGGCCGACGACGTCGCCGGGCAGACCGCACAGGTCCTGGCGAACGTGGCAGCGGTCCTCGCCGAGCACGGCGCGACGCTCGACGACGTCGTGAAGTCGACCGTGCACCTCGAGCACTCGGACCGGGACTTCGCAGCGTTCAACGAGGAGTACGCCAAGCACTTCTCGCAGCCGTACCCGGTCCGGACGACGGTCCAGTCGCACCTCGCGGGCATCCTCGTCGAGATCGACGTCGTCGCCGTGCTGCCGGCCGCCTGAACGGGTCCTCACGCTCGGTGGTCCGGCGCCGACGGGTCCGGCCCGCCGGGCAGGTCAGCCCGCGGAACGCGCCCGGTGGCGGAACGGTGTGCGACGGAGTCCGGCCCCCGGGGTCGCACCGGTGCGTGCGCCGTCCCGGAGCACAGGCACGCCCGCGACGAGGACGTCGTCGATGCCCTCGGCCAGCCGCATCGGGTCCGCGTAGGTCGACCGCGCAGCGACCCGCTCGGGGTCGACGACGATCAGGTCCGCCGTCCAGCCGGGCGCGACGGCACCGCGGTGGTCGAGCTGGAACAGGCTCGCCGGGAGGGCCGACAGGTGTTCCTGGGCCTCCCGCCACGTCAGCAACCCCGTGCGGGCGTAGTCCCCGAGGTACCGCGCGAAGGTGCCGTACGCGCGCGGGTGCGGGTGCGTCCCGACGAAGATGCCGTCCGAGCCGCCGGTGTGCCCGCCGTACCGGTACAGCTCCGCGAGTTCGAGCGGGGTCCGCGGATGGGGGACGCGCATGACGACGGTCACCTGCAGGTCCGAGTCGACGAGCAGGTCGAGCGCGAGGTCGACGGGATCGGTGCCGGTCGCGTCCGCTGCCTCGGCGAGCGTCCGCCCCTGCAGCGCGTGGAACTCGGCGGCGGGGACGTGCGAGAGCGTGATCTGCTCCGCCCAGCCGGCGCCGAGGTCCGCCCGACCGAGCACTCGCTCGAGCACCACGCGCCGGAGCCGTTCGCGGCCGCCCTCGACGTCGAGCGCGCGGGCCAGGTCGTCGGTGCCGGGGCGGGCGAGCCCGGCCGGCAGGAGCAGCATCGACAGGATCGTGCAGCCGCGCGAGTACGGGTACGCGTCGAAGGACAGCGGCGCCCACCGTGCCGCGGCCCGTTCGAGCTCCGCGAGCGCGAGGCCGACGGGGGCGTGCAGGTGCGACACGTGCGCCGACCCGCCGCCGGCGCGGCAGATGCGGACGATCTCGTCGATGCCCGCGCCCACGTTCGTCTCGTACCCGCCGCGCATGTGCGTGACGTAGCGGCCGCGCACCGCGGCGGACTCGGTCGCCAGCGCGGCGATCTCCTCTGTCGAAGCGTGGAGGCCCGGGACGTAGTCCAGCCCGGTCGCGAGGCCGACCGCTCCGTCAGCCATCCCCTGGCGGACCAGGGCCCGCATCGCGTCGAGCTGCGCGGCGTCCGCGGGCCCGTCGTCGTCGCCCATCACCTCGTGCCGGACGGTACCGGCCGGGACGAGCGTCGCGACGTTGAGCGGTGTCGTGCCGTCGTAGGTGGCCAGCAGGCCGGCGATCCCGCCGCCGCGGTACGTCGGGTGGGGGCCGTCGATCGCGGCGAAGTACCGCGCTGCCCAGGAGCCGTCGCCCGGTGCCGGCCCGACGCCGTCCTGCCCGGTCACGATCGTCGTGACGCCCTGGCGGAGGAGCGCGAGCTGCACGCGCTCGTCGAACACGAGCGAGCCCGCGTGGGAGTGTGCGTCGACGAAGCCCGGCATGACGACCCGGTCCGTGCAGTCCACGACCACGGCGTCGACCGGGGTCCTGAGCCGACGGCCGATCTCCGCGACCCGCCCGTCCACGACGAGGACGTCCTGCGGGTGGAAGCGTGCATCGGCCCCGACGACCGATCCGCCGGCGAGGAGCACCGGCTCCGGCACCGCCGTCACCGGCCCAGTGCCGCGACGAGTCGCTCGGCCCGGAGCCGGAGGGCATCGAGGTCGCCGTCCCGGAGCGCGTCGCCCACCAGCGGGGAGCCGAGACCGACCGCGACCGCCCCGGCCGAGAGGTAGTCGGCCGCGTCGTCGATGCCGATGCCCCCGGTCGGGACCACGTCGACGAAGTCGAGCGGGGCGAGGACCTGCTTCAGGAAGGCGGGTCCGCCGAGCTGGGCGGCCGGGAACACCTTGACCGCCCGGGCCCCGTGCCGCCAGGCGGTGACGATCTCGGTCGGCGTCGCCGCTCCCGGGTACCAGCCGAGCCCGCGCTCGTGCGCCCGTTCGCCGATCGCGGGGTCGGTGTGGGGGCTGACCGCGAAGGTCGCGCCGAGCGCCGCCGCCTCGTCGACCTGCCGCGGATCGAGCACCGTCCCGACGCCGATCGCGGCGGCCCGGCCGTACCGTTCGACGGCCCACGCCATGCCCTCCTGCCAGCGTGGTGTGTTCGTGGTGAGCTCGATCGCACGCACGCCGGACTCGACGAGCACGCGGACGACGTCCTCGACGTGCTCGCCGGTCCCGCCCCGGAGGATCGCGACGGCGGGACCGGCCTGGTGGCGGTGGCGGGTCCCCGTGCCGGTGGTCGCGGTGTCGGTCATCGTGGTCCTCCTGTCGTGGGCGCGGCCGTCATCGGTCGACCCGGTCGTGCACGGTGTGGTCGACCTCCGGGCCGTCGACCGGGCGGGCCGCGGCGTCGGGGTCGGGGAGCTGCCAGTCGCCCGGCACCGTGCAGGCGAGCGCCCCCGCGTCGGCGGCCCGGTCGAGTGCCTCGGCCGGGCCGGCGCCGGTGAGCACGGCGGCGAGCCACCCCGCCACGAACGCGTCGCCGGCGCCGACCGGGTCGACCACGCGGACGGGTGTCGCAGGCCGTCGGAGCAGGACGCCGTCGACCGAGGCCACCGCGCCGCGGGAGCCGAGCTTCACCACCGCGGTGCCGTCGGCCATCGCCGCGAGGTCGTGCGCGAGGGACTCCTCGTCGTCCGGCTGCTCCTGGCGTCCGAGGACGAGTCGGGCCTCGTCGTCGCTCGCGAACACCACGCTCGACCGCTCCGCGACGGCCCGGTACCGCTGCCGGGCGGTGTCGGGGTCGACGAGCTTCGGCCGGTGGTTGACGTCGAAGGAGACCGGCACGCACGCCGTGTCGGCACGGGCGAGCACGGCGTCGACGGCGGCTCGGGCGCTGTCCGAGAGCGCGGTCGTGATGCCGGTGAGGTGCACGAGTCCGGCCCGTTCGACGAGCCCGTCGGGGACGTCCTCCGGCCGGACCGCGGACCCGGCCGACCCCGCACGGTGGTAGGTCACCCGGGTCCGGCCGTCAGGGAGCCGCTCCTTCATCATGAGGCCGGTCGAGCGGTCCGGGTCGAGGACCGCGACGACGTCCACGCCGGTGCGGCGGACGTCCGCGAGCACCCGCTCGCCCGCCGGGTCCGTCCCGACACGACCCACCCAGGTCGTCGGCACGCCGGCGCGGACGAGCCCGATCGCGACGTTGCTCTCGGCCCCGCCGGTGTCCAGGCCCACGGCGTCGAGGTCGCGCACCGAGCCGACCGACCGCCCGCTCAGGAGGAGCATGGTCTCGCCCATGGTGACGACGTGCCCGCTCACCGCGCGCTCCGGGACGGCGCGGTCCGGTGCAACGCGAGCTGCGCCGACGACGAGCCGAGCGCGACGGAGATCTCCTGTGCGGTGCGCACCACACCCGCTCCGAGCTCGCGCACGGCGGCCGCGGGGAACCGGGAGGCCAGGCCCGAGATGCTCATCGCGCCGACGACCTGGTTGGTGTGGTCGAGCACCGGCGCCGCCACGCACCGGATGTCCGGCTCGTTCTCCCGGTCGTCGATGCCGTAGCCGCGCCCGCGGGTGCGGTCGACCTCGTGGCGCCAGCGGACGTCGTCGGTGATGGTGTGCACCGTCAGGGCGTGCACCGGCTGTGCGAGCACCCGGCCGAGGAGGTCCGGGTCGCCGAACGCGACGATCGCCTTGCCGGACGCGGTGTTGCGCATCGGCAGCCGGTTGCCGATGCGGGAGCCCATCCGGACCGTCCCGCGGGTCTCCACCTTGTCGACGTAGACGATGTCGGTGCCGTCGGGGACGACGAGGTGGCACGTCAGCCCGGTCTGCTCGGCGGTGCGGCGGAGGAACGGTGCAGCGGCGGCACGGAGGTCGATGCCCTCGAGGTAGCTCTGCCCGAGGAGCAGCGCTCCGAGCCCGAGCGTGAAGCCGGCGTCGGCCGTCCGGCGGAGGAGGTCGGTCTCCACCATCGGCGCCGTCAGCCGGAGCACCGTCGACTTGGACGTGCCGAGTTCGGCGGCGAGCGTGCCGAGGCTGACCGAGGTCTCGCCGTCCGG
>NZ_BACW01000259.1:0-1602 GCF_000333315.1 Curtobacterium sp. B8 | reverse complement strand
CCGTTCGCGGAGGCCTGGTTCCCCCAGGGCCGGCAGGACCCGTCGATCCGGCTCCTCACGGTCGAGGGCGACTCCGTCGAGTACTGGACCCAGGACACCGGCCCGGTCGGCAGCCTCGTACAGACGCTCAAGGCCGCGCTCGGCAAGCAGAGCCAGCCGGACACCGGCGACCACGGCACGGTCGAGCTCTGAAGCTCCGACCCGGAACGACGAAGCCGCTGTCGCCCGACAGCGGCTTCGTCGTTCCACAGCGGTGCGCGATCGCGGCCCAGCGACCAGCCGCGCCACAGCCCCCTACGGCGGGCCGAGCAGCCAGAGCACCGCGACGAGCACCGGCTGCCCGAGCAGCGCGCACGTGACGAACGTCCACCGCATCCACGGCTTGGCCACGAGCTCCGGCGACCCGAACAGCGGCGCCAACGGCATGAGCAGCCGGGGCGTCGACGCCATCGGCAGCGACACCGCGAAGACGTAGAGCGCGTACGCGGCGGAGTACAGCACGGTCGTCGTGCCGAGCTTCCGTGTCGAGCGGCGCAGCAGCCACACCGGGTACGCGACGAGCAGGAACACCACGATGAGGACCCCGCCGACACCGAGCCAGCGTGACGCGATCAGGAACCACGGCGTCAGGGGTGCGAAGTCGACCCGCCCGATGAAGTTGACCCACCACGACATCTCGGTCTCGAGGTAGGCGTTCGGCGTCCCGGTCACGTGCGTCGCGATGACCGGCCACGCCACGCCGGCCGCGGCCATCGCGAGACCGGACAGCACCGCGGCGACCCGCTCCCGCACGGGGAACCGGTCGAGGGTCCGGCCACCGTCACGGCGCGCACGCAGCCACCGCACGAGGACGACGACGCCGAGCACGAGCGGGATCGCGAGCGCGCCCGGCCGGGTGAACGCCGCTGCGACGCCGAGCAGGGTGAGCAGGGCGTACCGCCGCCGTTCGAGGGCGAGGAGTGCGCCGAACGTCAGCGCGAGGAACGTGCTCTCCGCGTAGCCGACCTGCAGGAGGAACGACAGCGGGCCGCACGTGAAGAAGAAGACCGCCCACATGCCCGCCCGGTGCCCGGTGTGGTCGCTGACGAGCCGGTAGAGCAGGTACGTGGCCACGAGGCCGGCGATGATCGCGATGGCCGGTGCGCCGACCTCGAACGTGATCCCGGTGGACGCCGTCAGCATCCGGATGAGGAAGGGGAACGCCGGGAGGAACGCCCACGCGTTCTGCGTGACGTGGCCGGCGGCGTCGGTCGGCAGCGTGGTCGGGTAGCCCTGCAGCGAGATCTGCTGGTAGTACTGCCCGTCCCACGCGGTCAGGAACGACAGGAACCCGTGGTCGTTGCCCCAGATCGCGTTCGCCGGGAGCGCCCGTCCGGTCAGCGGGTACGCGAGCGCCAACCAGAACGTCGACAGCGCGCGCCCGCCCGCCCAGACGAGGAGCACGGCGGACCAGGCCGGCAGGCTGGTCGCCAGGTCGAGGAGCCGCCGTCGGCCGGTCGCGAGCGATCCGGGGAGCGTCGATTCGGGCGGCACGGCTCGAGGGTAGTCGCCCGTTCCGGGAAGACCCTGCCTGGAGGCGCGGTTCGCGTTCTGCAGGACGGA
>NZ_BACW01000260.1:0-2223 GCF_000333315.1 Curtobacterium sp. B8 | reverse complement strand
GGGGCGGACCCCTCCGAACCGCGCCGCACGGGTGGCCGTCGAGCTGACGTCCACGACCGGCACGGTGTCGACGGCGGCGGTGATCGCGCCCGCCGCGACGATCCCCGGCAGGTTGTCGATGTGGGTGGCGTGGTGCGCCCGCAGGGAGGCGAACACGCGTGGCTCGGGCAGGTCGGGGACGGCCGAGCGGAGCGGGCCGCCGGGGACGCGTGCGGGGGCGGGGGTGGAGCGGAGGTCGGTGGTGATGCGGGTCCGGCGGGGTGCCGGGGCTGCGGGCTCGGCGGGGGTCTCCCGCTGACGGGGCGCGCAGATGTCGCAGAGTTCGGTGGGGAAACCGTGGATGCACTCGTCGGTCACGACTGTCGAGGGTCCTTCCGTGCCGGATGTGGGGTGGGCGGCACGGTGGTCAACGGTACGTCATCCGGCGGACTCCGAGGTCACTGCCGGTAGAGCAGTGCACGCACCTCGGACTCGGCCGCGTGCAACCGCGCCGGGTCGATGGTCTCGCCGTGGTCGTACGCGTCGAGCAGGCGCGGGTCGATGTAGCTCTGCCGGCACACGGTCGGGGTGTTCGATCCTGGCGGCGGCGGACTGGTCGGGGTTGGCGACGAGGGAGCCGCGCACCGTGACCCAGCGGTCCGCGTCGGGGACGGCCCCGGTCGTGGTCACGCCGAGGCCGACCGGTTGCGCGTCGACGGCGCAGCAGCTGATCACGAACCGGGTCAGCGTGAACGATCCGTCGCCGGCAGGGACGACGAAACCCGTGAGCTCCACCCGCTTCCCGACGAGGGCGCTCGTGTCGGTGGACTGGCGGATGAGGGCGGCCCAGTCCTTCACGCCGTAGTCGGACGTGTCGACCGCGTCGCTGCCGAGGAGCGAGACCCCCCTGCGCTCCGGTCGCGTTCGACAGCGTCGCGGCATCGACGCTCCGCTGCTGGGCGGTCCGGGCGGACAGCGTCGCGGGCGGCAGCACGAGCATGGCGACCGTCACCCCGATCGTCACGAGCGCCGCGGCCCAACCGAGGACGACGCGGACGGGACGACCCGCGCCTCCCGGCCGTCCGCCGTGGACGCCGTGCGCGTCGGCCTCGGTGTCACCGTGTGCGTGGGCATGCCCGCGCGCGACGACGACGAGTCCGGCGACCGCGGCCGGCACCGCGACGGCCGCGAGCACGACGGTGAAGACGGCGTACCGCGGGTTGATGTAGAGGTCGAGGTGACCGACGACCGCCAGCCAGAGCGTGCACAGCGCCACCGCGAGGACGGACCCGAGGCCCAGCGCCGCCGGCGCGGTCGACTCAGACGAGGACATTCATCACCAACCCGACGGTCGCGGCGAACAGGACGCAGACGACGGCGAGCAGCACGAGGAAGCGCACTCGGAACGTCGTGCGGAGCAGGACGAGCATCTTCACGTCGATGATCGGTCCGATGATGAGGAAGGCGGTGATCGACCCGGGCAGGAAGGTGGAGGCGAACGACAGCGCGAAGAACGCGTCGACGTTCGAGCAGAGCGACACCGTCATGGCCAGGAGCATCATCGCGCCGACCGAGAGCACGGGGTTCGCGCCGATCGCCACGAGCGTCGAACGGGGTACGGCGACCTGGACGGCCGCGGCCAGCCCGGCGCCGACGAACAGGGCGGGCATCATGGTCGCGGTCTCGCCGCCGAACTGCGCCGCACTGTCCCGCCAGCGGTCTCGGGACGGCGGGGCACCGACGGCTGTGCGGCAGCGCGCCTCGAACGTGGGCAGCAGCAGCTCGGCCGGACGTCGGTGCGCGGCCACGATCCAGCCGACGAGGTTCGCGACGACGAAGCCGCCGACGATGCGCACGGGCAGGATCCACCCGGACCAGCCGAACGCCTGCGCCGTGCTGATGATCACGAGGGGGTTGAGGATCGGGGCGGCGACGAGGAAGGTCACCGCCTCGGCCGGGGTGAACCCGCGCAGCATGAGACCGCGGGCGAGCGGGACGTTGCCGCACTCGCAGACCGGGAACAGCATCCCGATGAGCGAGATCACGGCTCGACGGGGGACCGCGCGCTGCGGGAGCACCCGTTCGAGTACGCCCACGGGGACCCACACCTCGACGACGATCGAGAGCAGGATGCCGAGCACGACGAAGGGCAGGGACTCCACGACGACGCTGATCGCCAGCGTCAGGAAGTCCTGCACGACGTCCGGCAGTCCGGCGGACCCGACGGTCGGCGAGACGACTCGG
>NZ_BACW01000261.1:0-427 GCF_000333315.1 Curtobacterium sp. B8 | reverse complement strand
GCCTCCCGTTCGGAGGGTGGAGACGCTTACTCAGCGTCCTCCGCCGGGGTCTGCGCGACACCCGCCGTGAAGGCGGAGAGGTCGACGTCGCCGCCGTTGGAGTCCTTGACGGTCACCTTGGAGAGGACGGTCGCGACGGCCTTCGAGCGGGCCACCTCGCCGACCATGCCCGGGATCTGCCCGTTCTGGTCGATGACGCGGATGAACTCGGCCGGCTCCATGCCGTACTGCGCAGCGGCCTGGATGAGGTACTGCGTGAGCTCCTCCTGCGAGACCTGGATCTCTTCCTTCTCGGCGATCGCGTCGAGGAGGATCTGCGAGCGGAAGGCCTTCTCGCTGGACTCGGCAACCTCCTTGCGGTGCTCGCCGTCCTCGAGGCGGTTCTCCTGCTCGAGGTGACGGTGCACCGCGTCCTCGATGAGCTTCT
>NZ_BACW01000262.1:0-1802 GCF_000333315.1 Curtobacterium sp. B8 | reverse complement strand
GGGGTTGGTCGACGGGGAGATGCCCCCGGGATGCGGCCGAAGAGCCCGACGAGGTCGTCGAGCGTCAGGCTGCTCGGCTGTTCGGCTCCCGTGCCGGCACCGGTGATCCGCCAGCGGTCGGCGGTGACGCCGGCGCGGGTGACCCGGCGGTGTGCGGAGGCCGGGAGTGCCGTCTCGGACTGCGCGCCGTTCCCCGACGTCCGGAGCACCCCGGACGTCCCGTGGACGTCGGCGGTCAGGCTCGTCTGGTCACCGTCGAGCCGGACGGTGTCGGGCAGGCGCGGCGTCGCGACGGTGGCCGGAACCCCGATCGCGAGGACGACCGCGGCGAGCGCGAGCCCACCGGCGACCACGGTCCGGACGAGGGGCACGCGTGCCGGCGTCGGGCGCCAGGAGCGTGGCCAGAGCGACAGGGCGAGCACCGGCACGAGGTAGAGCGCCCAGCCGAGCAGCTCGATGACCCGCGGGTCCGGCGGGACACCGAGCACGCCGGTGACGAGCGCGCCCTGGAGGGACCCGTTCGGCGCGAGCCAGGACAGGTCCACGGTGCGCTGCTGTCCGATGACGATCCAGCCGGCCTCGTGCGCGTGGCGGATCGCGGTGAGGACGAGCCCGGCCGCGACGAAGACGAGGAAGACGCCGGTGCCGGTGAAGAACTTCGCGAGGTTCAACCGGACGCCGCCGGTGTAGATGCCGTACCCGATGACGACCGCGGCCGCCACGCCGAGGACCGCACCGAGTGCCGCCGAGCCGGTGTCGCGCGAGGCCTGGAAGGTGGCCAGCAGGAAGACCGACGTCTCGAAGCCCTCCTTGAGGACGGCGAGGAACGCCATGCCCGCGAGTGCCCATGCGGTTCCGCGCCCGAGGGCCGCCGTGGCACTGGCTTCGATCTCGGTGCTCAGGTTCCGCGCGTGCGACCGCATCCAGACGATCATGCCGGTGACGAAGACGACGGCGACGATGCCGATGACGGTCTCCATGCCCTCCTGCTCGGCCTGGGGCAGTGCCTGCTCGACGAGCTGGAGTCCGAAGCCGACGGCGACGCTGAGCAGGACGGCGGTCCCGACGCCGAACCACATCGGCGCGAGGGGCACGCGGTTGCGACGCAGGAAGGCGGCGATGATGCCGACGATGAGCGTGGCTTCGAGACCTTCGCGGAGGCCGATGACGAGTGTGGCGAGCATGGCGTAGGTGAGGCTAACCTAACCCGCCCTCGGCTCGCCACTCCTACGGCGTGGGGTTTGATGGTTCTCATGAACCTGCTGACCCCCGAGGGCCTGGCATCGGTCACGAACGTGCTCGACCTCGCCGGCGTGTTCGCGTCCGCTCTCCTGGGCGGTTCGATCGCCCGGACGATGGACTTCGACCTGTTCGGGTTCCTCGTCGTGGGCTTCGTCTCCGGACTCGGCGGGGGCATCCTGCGGGACACGCTGCTGCAGAACGGACCGCCCGTCGCGCTCGTCGACCCGCTGTACGTGCCGGTGGCGATCGCCGGCGCGCTCGTGGCGTTCTTCGTGTCGTTCTCCGAGGTGACCTGGGACCGCCTGTTCACCATCCTCGACGCGGCGGTCATCGGGATCTGGTCCGTGGTCGGGGTGCAACGGACGTTCGACGCCGGCCTCGGCTGGCCGGCAGCGATCATCATGGGCACGATCACGGCGGTCGGCGGCGGCGCGATGCGCGATCTGCTCCTCCGTCGGGTGCCCGCGGTGTTCGGCGCAACGCCTTCTACGCCACCGTCGCCGTCGCCGCGTCGGCCGTGATGGTGGCCGCGTCCCTCCTCGGGTCCCCTTCGGTGGGGA
>NZ_BACW01000263.1:0-9848 GCF_000333315.1 Curtobacterium sp. B8 | reverse complement strand
GTTCCCCGTGCCGCCGTTCGGCCTGACCGGCTCCGACTTCGTGCTGACGCCGGTCGCCGACTCCGAGGGGCTGTTCACGCTCGTCGGCGGCACCTCGCGGCTGTTCCTGCTCGACGCCGCGGTGCACCTGCCCTCGTACGCGCCGGTGCTGTCCTCGGCGCAGGTGGAGGTGCTCGGGCTCGGGTCGGCGGAGGACGCGATGCTGCTCGTCGTGGCGAACCCGGCCGCGGAGGGGACGACGGTGAACCTGCTCGCCCCCGTGGTCGTGAACGCCCGGACCTCGGTCGGCGCCCAGCTCATCCTCGAGGACCAGGACTTCCCGCTGCGCGCCGAGCTCGCCCGGCGCTAGGCGCGCGCCGCGGCGGGCGGGCGCGGCGCGCCATCGCCGCTGTCGAACGACCCCGTCGCCGTCGTACGACAACGGAGTCGTCGTCCCGTGCGCGCGCAACAGTTGCGGACGCTTCGTGGCGACACAGCCGTCGTCGTCCGACAACAGGGATGTCGCCTCTTGCGGACGCACCGGTCCTCCACAGGCCGGGAGGCACGGATCACCTTCCACAGAACAGGCCGACGGTGCCGCGTGTTCCTGCTGCGCGCCCGGCCTCTTTCGCCGCCGTCGAACGACCCCGTCGCCGTCGTACGACAACGGATTCGTCGTCCCGTGCGCGCGCAACAGTTGCGGACGCTTCCTGGCGACACAGCCGTCGTCGTCCGACAACAGCGACGTCGCCTCTTGCGGACGCACCGGTCCTCCACAGGCCGGGAGGCACGGATCACCTTCCACAGAACAGGCACGCGCTGGCCACGGTTCCGGTTGGTCCCGTGAGCCTGTCCGTATGGCAACACGAGCGATCGACGTCCCGCTGATCCGAACGGCCGCGCACGACAGCGCGGAACGGCGTCGCCTGCAACGAGACGTCCACCGCGGTCTCCTCGCCGTGGTCCGTCCTGGCGTCTTCGTCGAACAAGCGGTTCTCGCGGCACTCCGCCCGGAGGAAGCGCACCTCCTCCTCGTCCGAGCGACGGCTCCACGCGTCCGGCCCCCAGCTCGGATCTCGCACCTGTCCGCAGCAGCCGTGCACAGGCTTCCGTACATCGGTGACCCGCCCAGTCGTGTGGACCTCGTCGACCCGCGTCGGGGGAAGACCGAGACCACAGCGATGACACGCGTCCGTCCTGATCGGTCGGGTGCACACCACCTGCACGAGCGCTGGGCTGCTGTGCCGAGCGTCCAGGACGTCGGCTGTGACGGTGCTGGCGTGACGTCGCTGGTCCGTACCCTGGTCGACGTCGCAGCCGTAGCGCCCCTGACCACCTCGTTGCCGATGCTGGACGCAGCACTGCATGCACGGGCCGTCTGGCCGGAGATGCTGGAGTTCGAACTCGCACGCGGCTTGCGGGAGCAGACCGCCCGCGCGTCCTTGGCCGTGCGAGCGGGGTCGGCGCTCTCGGGGTCACCGGCCGAGTCGATGTGCCGCGTGCGCTTCCGTCAGCTCGGCACCCCCGAACCCGTCCAGCAGCACGAGTTCCGGCGCCCGGGCGAGCAGACCGCCGTCGTCGACTTCTGGTTCCCCGTGCAGGGAGTCGTGGTCGAGGTGGACGGCCGGGGCAAGTACGAGGACCCGGACCTCCTCGGCGCGAGCACGACCGCGGACGCCTACTGGCGGGAGAAGCGGCGCGAGGACTTCGTCCGGTCCTTCCCCGAGGTCCGGTTCGTCGTCCGGCTCAGCTGGTCCGACCTCATGCACCCGGAACGAGTGCGGCAGGCACTCCGACGGGCAGGCGTGCCGTGCCGATGAGCGGGCCCAGGACCGGCATCAGCGCTTCGGGGACCGCTCCCACCAGCGCAGCGTACGGTCTCCCGCATGGCCCGACAGCACAACGACCAGGCGATCATCCGGATGCCGGTCGCACCGGTCGAACCCGACCCCTCCACGACGAACGGACAGCGTGTCGAGACGACCGGCGGCTGGGTGAAGTGGTTGGACCGCGTCCTCAGCGTGCAACGACCGGTCGTGGTCGCGCACGTCAACCGACTCCGCCGTCGGCATCCGGACGCTTCCCCTGCGGACATCATCCAGATCCTGGAACGGCAGTACCTCACGGCAGTGACCTCCGGCGGAGCAGCCGTGGGTGCGAGCGCCGTGATCCCCGGCGTCGGTATGGCCGCAGCACTGGGGTTGAGCGGGGCGGAGACGGTCGGCTTCCTCGAGACGACGGCGCTGTTCGCCCAGTCGGTCACCGAGGTCCACGGCATCGCCCTGGACGACCCGGAGCGGGCGCGCACGCTGGTGATGGCGCTCATCCTCGGCACTCCCGGCACGCAGCTGATCAAGCAACTCGCAGGCCAGGCTGCCGGCGGTCAAGCACGGACGGCGTTCTGGGGCGAGATGGTGACGGCCTCCCTGCCGAAGCAGGTCGTCTCCGGGATCGGCGGCCAGGTCCGCGACCAGTTCGTCCGGCGCTTCGCCGCCCGCCAGGGCACGACGATCGTCGGGCGCGCGCTGCCGTTCGGGATCGGCGCGGCCGTCGGCGGGATCGGCAACCACGCCCTCGGGCGGAAGGTCGTGCAGGCGTCACGGACGGGGTTCGGCGTGCCGCCGGCGTCCTTCCCGGTCGTCCTCGCGCCGAAGCCGGTCCGATCTGCGAAGGAGCCCAAGCAGGTCGCGCAGCCGAAGGACGGGTCGGCGCGCAAGGGCCTGTCGTGGCGACGGCGGAAGCCGGACGTCGACCTCTGGGCCGGTACCCCCGGCCCGGAGACCCCCGACGCCCCCTGAGGAATGAGCACGTCTTCCGGCCTCCGCGTGGCTCGGCGACGCCGGTCCCGTTCGGCACCGCAGCGGCATCGGACCGAACCCCGCCGCAGCAGCACCGGCCGGGACCGGCGCCGCACCGCTCCTCAGCCGCGCCGCACCGGCGTCGTGACGACCTGCCCAGCGTGCGCGAAGCCACCCCCGAACCCGAACAGCAGCGCCGGCACACCCTCGGGCAGCTCCCCACGCGCCCAGGCCTTCGAGAGGCCCAACGGCACGCTCGCGGCCGAGGTGTTCCCCGACTCGACCACGTCCCGCACGACGTAGCTCGGCGAACCGCCGAGCGCCTCCACGAGCGGCTCGATGATGCGCAGGTTCGCCTGGTGGAACGCGAACACCTCGATGTCCTCGATCGAGAGGCCCGCTGCTTCGACGACCGCGCGCGCATGGTCCGCCGCCTCCGTGATCGCCCAGCGGTAGATCGACCGTCCCTCCTGCGAGAACCGCGCCGGCTCGCCGGACACGCGCACGGCCTGCTCGAGGTGGGGCACGCTCCCCCACGACACCGGTCCGATCTGCGGTTCCTCCGAGACGCCGACGACGGCCGCGCCCGCTCCGTCACCGACGAGGACGCAGGTCGACCGGTCCGTCCAGTCCACGATGCCCGACAGCTTCTCCGACCCGATCACGAGCGCCGTGTCCGCGGAGCCGGTGCGCACGGCCTGGTCGGCGATGCCCATCGCGTACTCGAAGCCGCTGCACGCCGTGTTGATGTCGATCGGCGCTGCCCGGCCGGACAGTCCGAGTTCCGCGGCCACCCGCCCGGCCGTGTACGGCGCTCGGTCCTCGTGCGTGGTGGACGCGACGACCACGAGACCGACCTCCGACGGATCGACTCCCGCGTCGGCGAGGGCCGCCCGACCGGCCTCGACCGCCATCGAGGTGACGGTGTCGTCGGGTCCGGCGATGTGTCGAGTCTTGATGCCGGTGCGGGTGGTGATCCACTCGTCGTTGGTGTCGACCATCGTCGAGAGCTCGTCGTTGGTCAGGATGCGCGAGGGCTGGTGGTGGCCGAACCCGATGATCCGGCTGCCTCGGAGTGCGGGGATGTTCACCTGCGGCACGCTACTCCCACCCTCGGGCGGTCCATACCCCGGGACGCATGCGCGAAGCCGACCCCGACCCCCGACCACGACCACGACCACGACCACGACCAGGCCCGACCCCGACCCCGAGACCGGTACCGCCAGGGCCTGGCTCCCCCAGCGCCGCACGCGTAGACCGGCTCCATGGACTACACACATCTCGGACGGACAGGGCTGTCGGTGTCGCGAGCGGTGCTCGGGACGATGAACTTCGGACCGGAGACCAGCGAGGACGACTCGCACGCCATCATGGACCGGGCCCACGAGCTCGGCGTCAACTTCTTCGACACGGCGAACGGCTACGGCGGCTCGGTCGGCAAGGGCGCCACGGAGGAGATCATCGGCCGCTGGTTCGCCACGGGCGGCGGCCGTCGCGAGAAGACGGTCCTCGCGACGAAGGTCTACGGCGACATGATCGACTGGCCGAACGGCGGCAAGCTCAGCGCCTACAACATCCGCCAGGCCCTCGACGCGAGCCTGCAGCGGCTGCAGACGGACCACATCGACCTCTACCAGTTCCACCACGTCGACCGTGCGACGCCGTGGGACGAGATCTGGCAAGCCCTCGAGGTCGCCGTCGCGCAGGGCAAGGTCCTCTACGTCGGCTCCTCGAACTTCGCCGGGTGGCACATCGCGCAGGCGCAGGAGGCCGCGAAGCACCGTAACTTCCTCGGTCTCGTCAGCGAGCAGTCGATCTACAACCTCGTCGTGCGCGACGTCGAGCGCGACGTCCTGCCCGCCGCGGAGCACTACGGGCTCGGCGTCATCCCGTGGTCGCCGCTGCAGGGCGGTCTCCTCGGCGGCGTCATCGAGAAGACCGAGAACGGCTCCCGGCGCCTCTCCGGGCGGAGTGCCGAGTACGTCGAGGGACACCACGACCAGCTCGCCGCCTACGAGGCGCTCGCCAAGGAGCTCGGCCACACGCCGGGCGAGCTCGCCCTGGCGTGGCTCCTGCACCAGCCGACCGTCACGGCGCCGATCACGGGCCCGCGCACGATGGAGCAGTGGGAGTCCGCGGTCCGCGCCGTCGACATCCGCCTCGACGACACGGCGCTCGCGCGCCTCGACGAGATCTTCCCCGGCCACAAGACCTCGCCGGAGGACTACGCCTGGTGACGACGACAGCGGGCCGCTGACGCGACCATCTGCCGGGAGGCGCGGTGCGGGTCCGACCCGCGCCGCGCCTCCCGTCCGTGGTCACGACGAGAATGCGACGACCGTTGCGATCTCAGCGTCGCGACCTTCCTGTCCCGCAGGCCGATCGCCCGCGGGGAGTCGTCGAGGCTCCCCAGCGGCGCTCGACGTCCTCCATGACCGTCGCCATGATCTCGGGCGAACGACACGGCCGCTGTCGTGCGACAACAGCTCCGTCGCCCCTTGCAGACGCCGGCGGTTGCACCCGACCACCCGCCACACCGCCGATGTCGCA
Organism: Curtobacterium sp. B8; assembly: GCF_000333315.1. NCBI lineage: Bacteria > Bacillati > Actinomycetota > Actinomycetes > Micrococcales > Microbacteriaceae > Curtobacterium > Curtobacterium sp. B8. Next base: position 4,521 of record NZ_BACW01000263.1, on the reverse strand, counting down.
CCACGACGACACCGTCGTCTCGAGTCCGCAACCGCACCCCCTCGCACGCGCCGGCAGCGGCACGCGACCACCCGCGACATCGCCGCTGTCGTACGACAACAGCCCTGTCGCCCGTTGCACTCGCCGGCAGTTGCACGCGACCACCAGCGACGCCGCCGCTGTCGTACGACGACGACACCGTCGTCCCGAGTCCGCACCCGCACACCCGCACACCCGCACCCCCGCGCACGCGCCGGCAGCGGCACCCGACCACCTGCGACATCGCCGCTGTCGTACGACAACAGCCCTGTCGTCCCGAGTCCCCACCCACGCGACGCGCCCTCCGCACACGCCGACGGGCCCCGCGCCTGCTGTGTGCGCGGGGCCCGTCGGGCGGGAGGAAGAGCGGGGAGACCCCGAGCTACCGGACGGAGACCGGGGTCTCGTCGCGCTCCTCGTAGAGGACGTAGCCCTCTTCACCGTGGACCGCGGTGTCGATGCCGGCGACCTCGTCCTCGGTCTTCACGCGGAAGCCGATCGTCTTCTCGATGATCCAGCCGATCGCGAATGCCAGGACGAAGGAGTACAGGCCGACGGCACCGGCCGCGGCAGCCTGCTTGCCGAGCTGCGCGAACGAGCCGGAGTAGATCAGGCCGGTGTCGTTGGCGAAGAAGCCGAGGTACAGCGTGCCGAAGATGCCGCCGACGAGGTGGACGCCCACGACATCGAGCGAGTCGTCGAAGCCGAGCTTGTACTTCCAGTCGATCGCGAAGCAGCAGACGATGCCGGCGAGGAAGCCGAGCAGGATGCCCCAGCCCGGGGTCAGGGCGGCACAGGCCGGGGTGATCGCGACGAGGCCCGTGACGGCACCCGAGGCGGCACCGACGGAGGTGGCCTTGCCGTCCTTGAGCTTCTCGACGAGCAGCCAGCCGAGGATCGCGGCGGCCGGAGCGGCGAGCGTGTTCACCCAGGCGATCGACGCGATGCCGTCAGCAGCGCCCTCGGACCCGGCGTTGAACCCGAACCAACCGAACCAGAGGATCGCCGCACCGAGGAGCACGAACGGCGGGTTGTGCGGCTTGTGCGCACCCTTGGCGAAGCCGACGCGCTTGCCGAGGACGAGCGCCAGGGCGAGACCCGCGGCACCGGCGTTGATGTGCACCGCGGTGCCGCCAGCGAAGTCGATGACGCCCCAGTACGGAGCCCATCCGGAGGTGAGGTTGAACACCCACGAGGCGACCGGGAAGTAGACCACGGTGACCCAGATGCCGGCGAAGAGCATCCACGCGCCGAACTTGGCGCGGTCGGCGATGGCGCCGGAGATCAGGGCGACGGTGATGATCGCGAACGTGGCCTGGAAGCCGACGAACGCCATCGACGGGTACGCGGCGTTGATCGTCGAGGCCTTGGCCTCCTCGAACGCCTGGCCGAGGCCGATGAGGTTCCAGTCGATGCTGAAGAACCCGACGATGCCGCTGACCGCCGTGTGCGGTCCGGTGTTCGCGAAGGCGATCGCGTAGCCGTACAGCACCCAGAGGACGCTCACGAGCGCGATCGCGCCGAACGACATCATCATCATGCTGATGACGGACTTGGCCTTCACCAGACCGCCGTAGAAGAAGGCCAGGCCGGGTGTCATGAACAACACCAGCGCCGCCATGACCAACACGAAGGTCGTGTTGCCCTGATCAAGCATCTGTTCACCTCTCGATTGCACGAACGGCTCTTGGACCGCCTCGGGTGCTGTCGAGTTTGGCGAGGTGCTGTTTCACCGATGAGCACGAACTGTTTCGCGGATGTAACGCGATGACGCGGCGTGTGAACGTTGTGTTTCGTCGTGCGGCGCATCCGCTGGACGCGCGCCACGACTCCCCTGCGACCGTCTGGACGGTCGCTTCGCAGCGTGGTGCGTGCCGGCCTGGAGGCACGGTGCGGGCCCGCCCCGCGCCTCCCGTCCGGCGCCCGGTCGCGCCGTCAGGCCGCGCGCGTCAGCGCCACCACGCGCGATGCCGCGCGGAGGTACTTCTTCCGGTAGCCCCCGTCGAGCATCGACTGCGGGTACACCGCGTCGAGCGGGGTGCCCGACGCGACGATCCGCACCTGCGCGTCGTACAGCCGGTCGACGAGCGCGACCCAGCGCAGCGCGTCGGTCTGGTCCGTGAAGGGCCGGGCGTCGGTGAGCCCGACCGCGTCGAGCCCCTCCACGAGCGCGACGTACTTCGAGGGGTGCACGGTGCCGAGGTGCGCGACGACGGCGTCGAAGTCGTCGAGCGTGACGGCACCGGTTGGCAGCGCCGCGGCGACGTCGGGCACCACCGCGGCGGACTCGTCGACCGCGCGCCGGCGGTAGTCGAGACCGTCGATCCGGAGGGTGTCGAACCGGTCGGACATCGCCTGGATCTCGCGGAGGAAGTCCTGCGCGGCGAAGCGCCCCTCGCCGAGCGCCCCCGGCGGGGTGTTCGACGTGGCGGCGAACCGGGTGCCGGTCTCGGAGAGCTCCTTGATGAGCCGCGTCATCATCATCGTGTCGCCCGGGTCGTCGAGCTCGAACTCGTCGATGCACACGAGGGCGGTCCCGCGGAGGAGGTCCACCGTGCCCTGGAACCCGAGCGCACCGACGAGCGCGGTGTACTCGATGAAGGTGCCGAACGTCTTCCGACCGGACGCCGCGTGGTAGGCCGCCGCGAGCAGGTGGGTCTTGCCGACGCCGAACCCGCCGTCGAGGTAGACGCCCGACTTCGCACCGGCCTCGGGCGCGGCGCTCCGGCGTCGGCCGAAGAGTCCGCGGCGGGGAGCGGCGGCGCCCGACCCCGACGAGACGAACGCGGCGACGGTGTCGCGGACCTCGGCCTGCGACGGGTAGTCGGGGTCCGGACGGTAGGACTCGAAGGACGCGTCGGCGAACTGCGGCGGCGGGACGAGCGCCGCGGCCATCTGCTGCGGGGTCACCTGCGGGTCGCGGTCGACGAGGTGGCTCGGCGCCGAGGCGTGTTCAGGCAAGGACGCCCCTCCGGGAAGCATGTCGTGCGGTGCAACGTTGCGGCTGGAGCACGGTACGTCCGCGTACCGTTGCCCACAGGCACCGAGGACCGATCCTAGTCCGGTGCCCGTCCACCACCTGGAGGTACCCAGCCATGACCGCACCGGTCGACCCGTCCGCGAAGTTCGCCGCCTACGCCCACCCGGAGCGCCTCGTCTCCACCGAGTGGCTCCAGGAGCAGCTCGACGCCGGGGTCGGCGCGCCGGACCTCGTCGTCGTCGAGTCCGACGAGGACGTCCTGCTCTACGAGACCGGGCACGTCCCCGGCTCCGTGAAGATCGACTGGCACACCGACCTCAACGACCCGGTGCAGCGCGACTACATCGACGGCGAGGCCTTCGCCCGCCTGCTCGGCGGCAAGGGGATCGCCCGCGACACCACGGTCGTCATCTACGGCGACAAGAACAACTGGTGGGCGGCCTACGCCCTCTGGGTCTTCACGCTCTTCGGTCACGAGGACGTCCGTCTGCTCGACGGCGGCCGGGCGAAGTGGATCGCCGAGGACCGCGCCCTCACGACCGACCGAACCGAGGTCACCCCGGTCGAGTACCCGGTCGTCGAGCGCCACGACGAGCCGGTCCGCGCGTTCAAGGAGGACGTCCTCGCCCACCTCGGCAAGCCGCTCATCGACGTGCGCAGCGCCCCGGAGTACTCCGGTGAGCGGACCACCGCGCCGGACTACCCCGAAGAGGGCGCCCTCCGCGGCGGTCACGTGCCGACCGCGGTGAACATCCCCTGGGCGACCGCGGCGGCTCCGGACGGCACCTTCAAGGACCGTGAGGAGCTCGACGCGATCTACCGCGACGGCGCCGGCATCGGTGACGCCGACGAGGTGATCGCCTACTGCCGCATCGGTGAGCGGTCGAGCCACACCTGGTTCGTGCTGCAGCACCTCCTCGGCTACGGGAACGTCCGCAACTACGACGGGTCGTGGACCGAGTGGGGCAGCGCGGTGCGCGTCCCGATCGTCCAGGGATCCGAGCCCGGGACGGCCCCGACCCGATGAGCGACGACACCGCCGCACTGCCCGCCACCCTCGCGGACATCCGGGACGACTTCCTCGAGCTGGGCCAGCAGGACCGCCTCCAGCTGCTCCTGGAGTTCTCCGACGAGCTCCCGGCGCTGCCCGAGCGGCTGCAGGGGCACGAGGAGGAGCTCGAGCGCGTCGAGGAGTGCCAGTCCCCCGTGTTCATCACGGTGACGGTCGGCGCGGACGGCGACGCACCGGACGTGGTCCGCATGCACGCGACCGCGCCGCGCGAGGCACCCACCACCCGCGGCTTCGCGTCCATCCTCGCGCAGGGACTGTCGGGTCTCACCGTCGACGAGGTCCTGGCCGTCCCCGCCGACTACCCGCTGACGATCGGGCTCTCCGAAGCGGTCAGCCCGCTGCGGATCCGCGGGATGGTCGGGATGCTCGGCCGGGTGCAGCGGCAGGTCCGCGCGCTGGCCGCCGAGCGGCGCGGGGGCACAGCGCCGGCGGACTGACGGACGGGAGTTTT
>NZ_BACW01000264.1:0-919 GCF_000333315.1 Curtobacterium sp. B8 | reverse complement strand
GCGGCGGAGCTCTTCCTGACCGTGCCGACCGTGAAGTCCTACGTGAACCAGGTGTTCGCGAAGCTCGGGGTCCGCAGCCGTGCGGAGGCCGTGGCGCTCGTCCTCCGCTGACCCGCGCCACCCCGCCCGCACGCGGCTCCCGCGTCAGCGACGTTGACCGCGCGCTCGTGGACCGCCCAGGCGGCGCCAAGGGACGTCACGTACCGTTCACGCAGTCGTCACCCGGACCGTGTCGATGCAGGCGGCCCCACACCGCCCGCGTCCAGTAGTCGAGCGCGATAAACGACTTCAGGAGCACGGCCATCAGGAAGGACGGCAGCGAGTAGAGGAAGAAGCTGACCAGGGTGATCGAGTAGTCGAAGCCCGAGTAGACGCGCAGCGCGGTCACGACGCCGAGACCGATGCCGAAGATGATGGCGAGGACGAACGAGAACGTCACCAGCTGGATGGTCGACCCGACGGCCTGCGGGAGCAGCTGGGCGACCGGCTGGTTCTGGAACGTCACGCCGAGGTCGCACTGACCGATGACGCACTTGCCGACGCCGCTGATCCACAGACCCCAGCGGAGCGGCGGGATCAGGTCGAGGTGCTGCGCTGCGACTCGTGCGGCGATGAGCTGCTCACGGTTCGGCGAGTTGCTCTGTTGGAGGTCCTGCAGGGGGTTCCCCGCGATCGCCGCCAGGTTGTACATGATGAACGACGCGGCGATGAGGATGAGGACCGAGACGAGGATCCGTCTCGCGATGAAACTCACCATGGGCGATGGGTGCCTCTCCGGTGTGGTGGTTCGTGCTGCTGGTCGTCCGATCGGGCGGCCCGAGCAGCAAGGGTACTGGGTCCCGCGGGCAGGGTCGTCTTCGACCATGCTCAGCGGCGTGGGGCCGGGTCTCGGGCGTGGGGGTGTACGCCGGTCGGTGTC
>NZ_BACW01000265.1:0-2906 GCF_000333315.1 Curtobacterium sp. B8 | reverse complement strand
CGCTCGTGGAGCTCGTGGACGCACTGATCGGGATGCCCGAACGGTTCCGCATGAAGGCGTCGGCGTGAGCCCCGCCCTGGACGGGGGCGCGGTGGTGGGCCGCGCCCCCGTCGAGTCGCCCCGCCGGCTGGACACGTCGCGATCGGGCGCGCGGGTCCTGCTGACGTCGGCGGGGCGACGCCGGGTGCTGTGTCGCGACGACGGGGAGGACCCCGGAACGTGATCGCCGCGTCCCGATGATGCTATGCAGCGGGGTACGCGGCGACAACCCCTGCATGTCCCCACTTCGGGGGACCGGCCGGATCGAGCCGCCGCGCGCGGGTGGTCACCGGAGGTCGAGAGCGTGCTCGTCCTCCTGTATGGTGGGGGTAGCGCTCGTGAGGGCGCATGGAGACGTCGCATAGTCAGGCCGAGTGCACCACCCTGCTAAGGTGGAGTCCCCTTTGAGGGGACCGAGGGTTCAAATCCCTCCGTCTCCGCACAACGCCGCAGCCCCGGTCCGATCGGACCGGGGCTGTCGTCGTCCGGGGCTGTCGTCGTCCGGCCCACGCGTCCCCCGGGGTGTGACGCGGACCCGAGTGCTCACACCGTGACGATCGACCCCGTCGTGGTGGTCCGCGCGGGATGACGGCGAGCAGCGGCTGCGGCGACCGCGGTCAGGGCGACCGACGCCACCGTGATGCCCGCTCCGGCCCAGATCGGCGAGGTGTAGCCGAGGCCAGCGGCGATGGTCAGCCCGCCGATCCAGGCACCGAGGGCGTTCCCGAGGTTGAACGCCGCGATGTTCGCGCCGCTGGCGAGCGTCGGCGCGTGGTCGGCGTGCAGCATCACGCGGGTCTGCAGTGCCGGGACGGTGGCGAAGCCGAACGCACCCATGAGCACGAGTGCGACCACGGTGAGCACGGGCGAGGTGGCGACGACCGCGAAGACCGCGAGCACCACGGTCAGCACCGACAGGACCACCAGGAGGGTGCCGTCGATGGACCGTGCCGCCGCCTTCCCGCCGACGACGTTGCCGACGAACAGCCCGATCCCGAACACCACGAGCAGCCACGGGACGGCCGACGACGCGAACCCGCTGACGGACGTGAGTGTGTAGGCGATGTAGGTGAACGCACCGAACATCCCGCCGTAGCCGAGGACCGTGATGCCGAGCGACAGCCACACCTGCCCCGAGCGGAAGGCGCCGAGCTCGCGGACCAGCGACGGGGCCTCGGCCTGCCGGACCGCGGGCACCAGGACGAGCACGCCGGCGAGGGCGACGACGCCGATGACCGCGATCGCCCAGAAGGTCGCACGCCATCCGAGCGCCTGCCCGAGGAAGGTCCCGAACGGCACGCCGAGGACGTTCGAGGCGGTGAGGCCGGTGAACATCAGGGCCACGGCCGAGGCACGGCGCTCCCGAGCGACCATGTTCGATGCCACGACGGAGCCGATGCCGAAGAACGCGCCGTGGCACAGTGCCGCGACCACCCGGCCGAGCATCATCACGCCGTACGTCGGCGCAGCCGCGGAGAGCGTGTTGCCGATGACGAACAGGACGAGCAGCCCGACGAGTACCTGCTTCCGGGGCAGTCGGGTGGTGGCGGCGGTGAGGCCGAGCGCGCCGACGACGACCGCGAGGGCGTAGCCGGTGACGAGCCAGCCGGCCGTGGTCTCGGTGACGCCGTAGTCGGCGGCGACCTCGGGGAGCAGGCCGGTGATGACGAACTCCGTGAGTCCGATCCCGAAGCCGCCGAGGGCGAGGGCGATGAGTCCCGCGGGCATGGTGGTCCTTCCGTTGTGCCGTGTCGTCCACCCGCGTACGCTGGTTGTTGCAGACGCGGGGTATCGATAGTTGCACACGCTAGGTACCCGCGCAAGCAACGATGTGTGCCCGGAGGTCCCCATGAGTGTCGACGACACGTCCACCGCGGTCCGCGCGCACGGCTGGCGGACCCTCGCCGCCCTGCACGGCCTGATCGAGACGCGACTCGAGCGCGCGCTGAAGGCCGTCGACCTCTCGGTCGTCGAGTACACGGTGCTCGACGCGCTCCGCCGGCAGGACGGGTTCCACATGCGGATGCAGCAGCTCGCCCGCGCCGCAGCCCTCAGCCCGAGTGCCACGACGCGCCTCGTGAACCGGCTCGAGGACCGCGCGCTCCTCACCCGCGTGCTCTGCGCCGACGACCGGCGCGGCCTCTACACGGAGCTCACCCACGCGGGTCAGGCGCTCCTCGACGAGGCCACGCCGCTCCACGCCGCGGCGCTCGAGGACGCGCTCGCCGAGGCGCGTGAGGTGCCCGAGCTCGAGGAGCTCGCGGTGTCCGTGGACCGGCTCGAGGGCGCACGCGTCTGACGACGTCGGCCCTCCGGGACCGCCGGCCTGGAGGCACGGTGCGCCCCCGCCCAGCAGGCTACGGTGATCGCATGGTGCGTGGGGGAGTGTCCGTGGTCGCGACGGTGCTGGCGGCTGCGCTGCTCGCGGGGTGCTCCGCAGACCCGAGCGCCGCGGCCGGTCGGCTCGCCGTCGAGGCCTACGTCGAACCGGGCACGCACGCCGAGACCCGTGTCACGGCCGCGGGGGGACGAGCGTCGACCATCGGGATCGACGGCGTGACCCTGGCCGAGGACGGCGCGTCGCTCCTCGACCCGCCCGAGGGCACCGCGGCGCTCGCACGGACCGCGACCCGGGTCGGCAGCACGCCGGAGCTCCTCCTGAGCAACTACTCGTCCGACCTCGGCGACTTCTCCCCGGAGATCGGCACGGCCCTGCTGTCGAGCGCGGACCACCGGACCGCGGTGGCCGAAGAACTGGCCCGGCGGGCCCGCGCGCTCGGCATGCGCGGCGTCCAGATCGACCTCGAGTCGCTCCGCGCCAGGGACCGTGCGGGATTGACCGCGTTCGCAAGGACCCTCCACGACGC
>NZ_BACW01000266.1:0-3615 GCF_000333315.1 Curtobacterium sp. B8 | reverse complement strand
CAGGCTCCTTACGCCGCGGCCGCGGCGAGCTCGGCGGCCTTCTCGGCCGCATCGTCCATGGTCGCGGCGACGGTGACGAGCGGGTGCGCCGCCTCCGCCAGGATCCGACGACCCTCGTCCACGTTGTTGCCGTCGAGGCGCACGACGAGCGGCTTGGTGGCCGAGTCGCCGAGGATGCCGAGCGCGGCGACGATGCCGTTCGCGACGGCGTCGCACGCGGTGATGCCGCCGAAGACGTTCACGAAGACGCTCTTGACCTGCTCGTCGCCGAGGATGACGTCGAGGCCGTTGGCCATGACCTCGGCCGAGGCGCCACCGCCGATGTCGAGGAAGTTCGCGGGCTTCACGCCGCCGTGGCGCTCACCGGCGTACGCGACGACGTCGAGCGTCGACATGACGAGCCCGGCGCCGTTGCCGATGACGCCGACCTCGCCGTCGAGCTTCACGTAGTTGAGGCCGTGCTGCTTCGCCTTGGCCTCGAGCGGGTCCTCGCTGGCGGTGTCCTCGAGCTCCTTGTGCTGCTCGTGGCGGAAGTCGGCGTTCTCGTCGAGCGAGACCTTGCCGTCGAGCGCGAGGATCTGACCGTCACCCGTCCGGACGAGCGGGTTGACCTCGACCAGGGTGGCGTCCTCGCCGGCGAAGACGTCGTAGAGCTTCACGAAGACGTCCGCGACCTGCTCCTGGAGCTCGGAGGGGAAGTTCGCCTGTCGCGCGATCTCCAGCGCGGCTTCCGTGTTGATGCCGGTCAGCGGGTTCACTTCGACGCGGGCGAGGGCCTCGGGCTTCTCGACGGCGAGCTGCTCGATCTCCATGCCGCCCTCGACGCTGACGAGCGACAGGTAGGAGCGGTTGGCACGGTCGAGCAGGACGGAGAAGTAGAACTCCTCGGCGATGTCCGCACCCTGGGCGATCATCACGCGCTGCACGGTGTGGCCCTTGATGTCGAGGCCGAGGATCGCCTGCGCGTGCTCGTAGGCCTCGTCCGGGGTCTTCGCGACCTTCACGCCGCCGGCCTTGCCGCGACCGCCGACCTTCACCTGCGCCTTGACGACGACCACGCCGCCGATCTTCTCGGCCGCTGCCTTCGCCTCCTCGGGGGTGTCGGCGATGATGCCCTGCAGCACAGGGACGCCGTAGGACTCGAAGAGGTCCCTGGCCTGGTACTCGAAAAGATCCACGCTGTTCTTCTTCCCGCACGTTCCGTGCGATCGGCATCGGTTACCCGGTCGCCACACTCCACATCGAGGGTCGCTCGATGTCGAGACAACGGCCGCGGGTCAGCCTAGCGCCGGCAGGTGGACGCGCGGTGCGCGCGATCGGCCGGGAGGCACGGATCGCCTCCGTCGTGCGACATCCGGAGCGCGCACTGCCCCACGGGCCCCCAGGAAGGGTCCGGCACGGTGGTCGCGATGGACACTGCACTCCGAGACCGCGCCGCCGACGTCTTCGGCTGGGACCTCCGAGACGCCCAGGCGACGGTGATCGACGCCGTGCTGCGCGGCCGCGACGCCCTCGCGCTGATGCCGACCGGCTCGGGCAAGTCCGCGATCTACCAGGTCGCGGGCCTCGCGCTCGACGGACTCGTCGTCGTGGTGTCCCCGCTCGTGTCGCTGCAGGAGGACCAGGTCGTCGGGCTCGAGCGCCACCCGGACGCCCCTCGTGCCGTCGCCGTGAACGCCACGAAGCGGGCCTCGGACGTCGAGGACTCGTGGGACGCGATCGCCGCCGGGGACGTCCGCTACGTGTTCCTCGCGCCCGAGCAGCTCGCGAAGGACGAGGTGGTCGAGCGGCTGTCCGAGGTCGGCGTCTCCTTGGTCACCGTCGACGAAGCACACTGCGTGTCCTCGTGGGGGCACGACTTCCGACCCGCCTACCTCGCACTCGGCGAGGCCGTGGAGCGCCTCGGACGCCCGCCGGTCCTCGCCCTGACGGCGACCGGATCGGCTCCGGTGCGCGAGGACATCACGGCGCGGCTCGGCATGCGGGACCCGCTCGTGCTCGCCGCGGGCTTCGACCGCCCCGGCATCCGCATCGAGGTCGAGCGGTACGCCGACGCCGCGGAGAAGCGCGACGCCGTGGTCGAGCAGGCCGCGGCCGCGTCGGGCACCGGCATCGTCTACGTCGCCACCCGACGGGAGACCGACGAGTACGCCGACGCCCTCCGTGCCCGCGGCAAGGACGCCCGGCCCTACCACGCGGGGATGCGGGTGCGCGACCGTGACGCCGTCCTGCACGCCTTCCACGACGGCGAGCTCGACGTGGTGGTGGCGACGAGCGCGTTCGGCATGGGGATCGACAAGCCCGACGTCCGGTTCGTCCTGCACGCCGACGTCGCGGAGTCCGTCGACGCCCACTACCAGGAGATCGGCCGCGCCGGGCGCGACGGCCAGCCGGCGACCGCGACCCTGCACTACCGCGCCGAGGACCTCGGGCTCCGGCGCTTCTTCGCGTCCGGGAGCCCGAAGCCGGCGTCCCTCCGGGCGCTCTTCGACGCCGTGCCCGCCTCGGCGTCGATCCCGCGCTCGGCCCTCGCGGGCGCCTCGGGACTCTCCGCGCGCACGGCCGGCCGCGCCGCGAACGCCCTCGTCGAGGCGGGGGTGCTCGACGACGGGCCGGACGGGATCGCACGCGCTGACGGCGGCCCGACCAGCGCGGAGGCAGCGGCGAAGGCCGCCTCGGCACGTGCCGACCAGCGCGAGGAGGTCGAGCAGTCGCGCATCGCGATGATGCGCCGGTTCGCGGAGACGCTCGGGTGCCGCCGGCAGTTCCTGCTCGGCTACTTCGGCGACGAGCTCGCGGAGCCGTGCGGCAACTGCGACACCTGCACGTCCGGCTCCGCACACGAGGACGCCGCCCACGGCGCGGACGGGGCGCACGACGACGCCTGGCCCCCGGAGTCGATCGTCGAGCACCCGGAGTGGGGCCGCGGCACCGTCATGAGCACCGAGGACGACCGGGTGACGGTCTTCTTCGACACGGCGGGGTACCGCACGCTCGCGCTCGCCGACGTCGAGGGACGGCACCTGCTCGAACGCGTCTGAGGCCGACCGGGAGGACGGGCACCCGGCGAGGGAAGGCGCGGTCGCTCGACCACCCGTCGGCGACCGCGCTCCACTCCCCCGAGCACCGGTGAGCATGCACGCACGTCGTGTCGCGGAGGTGACCACACGGTGAACGCGACCCGAACCCGGTCCGCTGGGCGCACCTCCCGGCCGACCGGTGCGCGCACCGGACAGCCGTCCCCCGGGCTGTGCGGCTCCTCCGACCGTCCCTCGCGTACGCAGGAGGACCACGACGAGAGGAACACCCACATGAGCAGCGACGTCAACCAGGCCGCGCAGGAGCGCCTCGGCGGCATCATCCAGGACCGCGCGTTCGACCGGTTCGGCGAGGTCTGGGCCGAGGACGTGGTCGACCACGACCCGGCCCCCGGCCAGGCGCCCGGTCTCGCCGGAATCGTCGACTTCTGGAAGGACTTCACGTCGGCGTTCCCGGACCTCGAGCTGACCCCGGACCCGCTGGTCGTCACCGACGACTTCGTGACCGCGGTGTTCACGATCCGCGGCACCCACACGGGACCGTTCCAGGGGCACGAGCCGACCGGGAAGTCCTTCG
>NZ_BACW01000267.1:0-7376 GCF_000333315.1 Curtobacterium sp. B8 | reverse complement strand
ATCTCGGNGCCGCGCAGCGCCTCGGCCTGCTCGCTGAACTCGTCGAGCTTGGAGCGGCCGCGTCCGAACGCCTTGAGCACGCGGATGCCGTGCACCGACTGCTCGACGCTCGTGGCGAGGTCGCCGACCTGGTCCTGGCTGCGCCGGGCCACCACCGAGTACTTGCGCTCGAACAGCAGGCCGTTGATCCACAGCGGGATCGACGCGACGAGGAACACCAGGCCGAGCAACCACCCGAAGGAGAACAGCACGACGAAGCCGACCACGATCGTCACGATGTTGACGACGAGCAGCACGACGCCGAACGCCAGCCACCGGCGGATGAGCGACAGGTCGGACACCGACCGGGACAGCAGCTGGCCGGACTCCCAGCGGTCGTGGAAGGCCACCGGCAGGTCCTGCAGCTTCGCGTAGAGCGCGTTCCGCATGCTCGTCTCGATCCGCGTCGACGGACGCATGACGAGCCGGCGACGCGAGGCGATGAAGAACGCCTCGAGCACACCGAGCGCGAGCACGCCGAGGCCGGCCGGCCAGATCTGCGCGGCGTCCTCCGAGGACAGCGGGCCGTCGACGAGCCACTGCAGGACGTAGGGGATCGCGAGCGCCACCAGCGAGGCGCCCATCGCAGCGGCCATGCCGCCGATGAGCCGACGCTGGTACGGCTTCACGTAGGGGTGGATCCGCGCGATGGCGCGGAAGGTCGAGGGTCGGTCGGTGGACGGGCGCGCCTGGTCTGGCGTCTTGGACATGCGTTGCGTCCTCGTGCGTCGTGCCGCAGCCCCTGGCCGGTCGCTGCTGTCGCAGCCGTCAGCCGGGAGGCTCGGTGTCCGTTGCGTGGTGGTCGTCGGCCGAGCGGGTGGCCCGGTCGTGGGCCGCTCCTGCCCGGTGGGGCGGGTCGGCCTCGCGTCGTGGCCGTTCGCCGCCGCACAGCGCGGCGTCGGATCGGTCGGAGTGCACCGGGGGCGTGTCCGTCCCCGGGTTCAGGCGTGGGCTCGCGCGGGCCCGTGCTCGTCGCCGCCGGTGGTCACCCGGCGGCTCGTCGCGTGCTCGTCGTCGTCGGTCGTGACCGACGGCTCGTCGCTGGCTGTGGGATCCAGCCCTACGCGGACAGCGGTGCCGTGACGGCGGGCGTACCCGGGAACGGGTACGGCGCGACGGCTCCGGGTGCGAAGCGGGGCCGTGCGTCGGGAGCGGTCCCCACGAGGCGCACGATGTCCGCACGGGCTGCCATGGCCGTGGTCGGGGTCGTCGTGTGCATCGTCACTCCAGTCGTCGTCGTCGTCACCGTTGTGTCCGCGGTGCCGCCGGCCCGGAGCAGTCTCCTGCTGGGTCGTCGGCTGCCTGTCGCGGAGCCTTACAGAATATTCACAGTCGAACGGAGCGCGCAAGCGTTTTCCGACGGTTGCGGTTGTTCGACTCAGTGGAAGAAGTGCCGCTCGCCCGTCAGGTACATCGTGACGCCCGCTGCCGTCGCCGCGGCGATGACCTCGTCGTCGCGGACGCTGCCGCCCGGCTGCGCGACCGCGCGGACCCCGGCGTCGAGCAGGACCTGCAGGCCGTCGGCGAACGGGAAGAACGCGTCGGAGGCCGCGACCGACCCGGCGGCGCGGTCCCCGGCCCGGTCCACGGCGAGGTGGCACGAGTCGACCCGGTTGACCTGCCCCATGCCGACGCCGACGCTCGCGCCCGCGTTCGCCAGCAGGATCGCGTTCGACTTCACGGCGCGGCAGGCCTTCCAGGCGAACGCGAGGTCCGCCAGGGTCTGCTCGTCCGCGGGCTCGCCCGACACCAGGGTCCACGTCGACTGGTCGAACCCGTCGAAGCGGTCGGCGTCCTGCACGAGGAACCCGCCGGAGACCTGCTTGACCTCCTGCGGCGCCAGCGCGAAGTCCGCGGGCAGCTGCACGAGGCGGATGTTCTTCTTCCGCGAGAGCACCTCGAGCGCCTCGGGGTCGAAGGCCGGGGCCACGACGACCTCGGTGAAGATGTCCGCGACGGTCTCGGCCATCCCGAGCGTCACGGGACGGTTCGCGGCGATGACCCCGCCGAAGGCCGACAGCGGGTCGCAGGCGTGCGCGGCGGCGTGGGCGGCGGCGATCGGGTCCGCTGCGTCCGCCGGTGCGGTGGCGATGCCGCACGGGTTCGCGTGCTTGATGATCGCGACCGCGGGCTCGGCGAAGTCGTAGGCGGCGCGGACGGCGGCGTCGGCGTCCACGTAGTTGTTGTACGACATCTCCTTGCCGTGCAGCTGCGTCGCCTGGGCGATGCCGGTGCCGTCCTCGGCGCGGTAGAGCGCGGCGCGCTGGTGTGCGTTCTCGCCGTAGCGGAGCGTGGTGGCCAGCCCCGCGTCGACCGAGAGGTGCTCCGGGAAGTCCGCACGGGCCTCCTGGCCGGCGCCGTCAGCCGCCGCGACCGTGCCGATCACGTCCGAGGCGAAGTAGGAGGCGACCGCGGTGTCGTACGCGGCGGTGTGGGCGAACGCCTGCGCCGCCAGACGCTTCCGGAGCTCGAGCGTCGTGCCGCCGGCGCGGACGGCCTCGACGACCTCGGCGTAGGAGGACGGCGAGACGACGATCGCGACGTTCGGGTGGTTCTTCGCCGACGCGCGGACCATCGCCGGGCCGCCGATGTCGACGTTCTCGACCACGGTCGCGGTGTCGGCACCGGACGCCACCGTCTCGACGAACGGGTACAGGTTCACGACGACGAGCTGGAAGGCCTCGATGCCGAGCTCGGCGAGCTGCTGCTCGTGCGACTCCAGGCGCAGGTCGGCGAGGAGACCGGCGTGCACCGAGGGGTGCAGGGTCTTCACACGACCGTCGAGCGACTCCGGGAAGCCCGTCACGCTCGACACGTCGGTCACCGCGAAGCCCGCGTCACGGATCGTCTGCGCGGTGGACCCCGTCGACACGATCTCGACCCCGGCGTCGGCGAGCGCGCCGGCCAGCTCCAGCAGACCGGACTTGTCGGACACCGAGATCAGTGCGCGGCGCACGGGCACCACGTCACGGTCGCGGTACAGGCTGGGGTCGGCGGCGTGCACGCTCATGCGTTCGGGGAGCCCTTCAGGTCGGTCTTGCCGTTGGCGATGTCGAGGACGGTCTGGATCAGCAGGCGACGTTCGACCGGCTTGATGCGGTCGTGCAGCGTCGACTCGGAGTCGCCCGGCAGCACCGGGACACGCTCCTGCGCGAGGATCGGGCCCGAGTCGACGCCGTCGTCGACCGCGATGACGCTCGCGCCCGTCTCGGTGACGCCGGCGGCGAGGGCGTCGCGGACACCGTGGGCGCCGGGGAACTCGGGCAGGTACGCGGGGTGGGTGTTGATGATCGCCGGGGAGAACTCGGCGACGACGGCCGGCGGCAGCAGGCGCATGAGGCCCGACAGCACCAGGAGGTCCGGCGACCAGGGGCGGATCTGCTCGGCCAGGGCGGCGCCCCACTCGGCGCGGCTGGCGTAGCGGGAGTACGGAACGGTGAAGGTCGGGATCGAGAACTCCTCGCCCAGACCGAGCCCCTCGGCGTCACGGTCGGCCCCGATCGCGACGACGCGGGCGGGGTACTCGGCGTCCGTGGTCGCCTCGAGCAGCGCCCGGAGGTTCGACCCGGTACCGGAGATCAGGACGACCAGTTCGAGCACGGGGTCCAGCCTACCGGGGCGCTCGGGCGTGCTACTCCGCCGACTTGGGCCTGCGCCACCAGGGCAGCTCGTCCTCGGGGATCTGGTCGGTGCGGTCCCAGTTCGGTGCGGCGGCGGCGCGGTCACGCGAGGCGGGTCCGTCGTCCGCGTCGTGCTCGTCGTGGTCGTCAGGCTCGTCGTGCTCACCGGGCTCGTCGTGGTCGTCAGGCCGGTCGTGGTGGCCCGCGACGAACTCCTCCGTGCTCCAGGGGAACGCCGGCTGCGGTTCCGTTCCCGGCGCGGTGGGCAGCGGCGCCGAGGCCGGTCCCACGTCGTTGCCGGCGACCCGATCGCGCAGGGCTGCCGCACGGTCCCGGACCCCGCCGCGCACACCGTCGGCGGCGCCACGCAGGCGGTCGCGCACTGCGCTGAAGGCGGGGCGGCCGGCGTGGTCCGGGGCCTCGTGGTCGACGCGGTCGGCGGCGACGACGTCCGTCCGGGCCCACGCGGGGAGTTCGACGTCCGCGTCGGCGTCCCGGTGGACGTCCGGCCCGGCGTCAGCGTCCCGCTCCGGCCCCGAGGTGGCAGCGACCGGTCCGTCGTCGACCGAGGCCGTGCTCGACTCGGCGTCGGCGTCGGCGTCGGCCCCGCCGGCGGCCGGCGCGTGGTCGACGGGCTCGTGCACCTCCTCGACCACGAAGCGGTGGACCTCGGTCGTCCGACCCGCCCCGGCTCGGTCGAGCGCGGCGAGCAACGACCCCTCGGCGCCTGCCGCGGTGTCGTCGTCGTCCGTCTCGGTCCAGCGCTCCCGACGTTCCGGCAGCCGCACGAGGTCGCTGCCGACGGCGAGCGCGACGACCGCCGGCACGCCGACCTCGAGCGCGGCGAACGCACCGACGACGAGCGCGTGCGGCCCGACCTCCGCGAGCCGGCCGGGCCCGAACGAGCCGGACGAGATCCAGGCGACGAAGCCGGTGAGGACCCCCGCGACGAGGCCGGCCGCGACGCCGCCGAGCGCCCGGTGCAGCGCGGAGTCGGCGGTGCCGAGCGCCCGGACGAGCCGCGGCCGCAGGAGTCCAGCGACCGCGAACCCCGCGACGACCGGCACGAGGACCCAGACCAGTCCGAAGGTGTGACCGGACGCGGGCAGTGCGCCGAAGACCGGGAGCCCTGGGATCGGGCCGAGCGAGGTGCCGATCGGCGAGACGCTCGAGCCGGTGCCGATGGCGAACCCGGGCCCGACGAGCCACGAGGTCGCCCAGCCGACGAAGTCCGGCAGGAACGCCAGCTGTCCGACCGTCAGCGCGATGCCCCCGACGACACCGGCGTGCGACCGCTCGTACAGCGTGATGACCTCGGCGAACGAGCCGAACAGCAGGAACGCGACCACGGCCCCGGCGACCGCGACGACGACGGCGGTCGCGGCCGTGCCGACCCGGAGTCCGAACGCCGCCACGGCACGCCAGACCGCGGGGATCCGCTGCACCAGGTCGATCGCCCGCTGCAAGACCGGGTCGGGCGGGAGCATCCGGCGCGCGCGGCACACCTCGGAGCCGACGAACGCCGGGATCCCGAACCAGAGTGCGGGGAACACGACGGCCTGCCAGACGCTCGGCTCCGTCGCGGTGGAGGTCGACGAGAGCGCCACGGCGAGGCCCAGCACGGCGACCACGGCGGTGCCGACGAGCACCCCGGTCGTCCGGTGCGCCGTCTCCGCGAAGCGCCGACCCGCACGGGCGCCGAGCCATGCCGTGACGAGGGCGAACCCGAGCGCCGCGAGCGTGACGTGGATCGGCGCCGATGCCCCGCTCACCCCGGACGACCGCGCGAGCGCCGAACCGAGCAGGAACGTCACGTCGACCCCGTGTCCGACGAGCCAGACGCTGCCGCTGGCCTTCCAGAACACGTCCCAGTCGACCTGCAGACCGTACTCGAAGCCCCACAACAGGGTCAGCGGCACGAGCGCGATCCCGACGCCCACGCCGACCGTCACGATCCCCTCGATCGCGGCGAGCACGGCGGTTCCCAGGCGGTTCATCCGGGCCAGGCTACGTGCTGCTCGGACGTCCTCGAGTGAGCCGCGCGGGGGCGTCACCCGACCACACCCTTGCCGTGTTGGTATTTCGTATTCATAATGTTTGTATGCACACGATCTCGCTCGCAGCCGCGAAGGCCACCCGCATGACCGCCCTCCGACTGCGCAACGCGACCTCGGACGTGCCGGTGTGCGACACCGACGATGGCCCGGTCGTGAGCATGACGAGCTTCGGTGAGCGCATCACCTCCGCACACCTGGCCCTCGAGAGCATCGCGGCGGGCTCGTTCCGACCGAGCCGACTGGTCCTGTGGCTCGACGACCCGCGCGCGGTGCACGCGCTGACGCCGGGACTGCGCCGGCTGGTCCGTCGTGGGCTGGAGGTACGGCTGGCCGAGGACGACGGTCCGCACAAGAAGTACTACCCGTACGTCCAGTCGGAGCGCGTGCACCGGGTGCCACTCGTCACGGCGGACGACGACTGGCTCTTCCCGCGCCGCTGGCTCGAGACCCTCATGCGCGAGCACGCCGCCGACACCTCGACGAACACCTCGCACCGCGCCCGCGACATCGCGGTCGTCGGCGGAGCCGTCGCGCCCTACGCGGAATGGGGGCGGATCGGTGCACGCGGCTCCTCGCCGCGCAACCTGGCGACGGGCGGCTGGGGGCACGTCCTCACGCCGCGCATGCTCGAGGCGCTCCGGGACCGACACGAGGAGTTCCGCGCGGCGGCTCCGCGCGCGGACGACATCTGGCTGCACCGGGTCGCGGTGGAGTCGGGCACCGCGCCGAAGTCGGTCGGCCGCTACGACCACCGGCACATCCTGCACCTGCCGATCGGGTCCGGCCCGACGCTCGCCGAGACGAACGTCGATGCGGGCGGCAACGACCGCCAGGTCTCGGCCGCTTGGACCCCCGAGGTGCTCGCGCGGATCACCGGCGACACGCAGGAACCCGCGACGACCCTGGCGGCGACCGACCCGGCCTGACGGGCACGGGGCTCGGGGCTCGGGGCTCGGGAACCACCCGGACGACGGAAGGCACGGCGCGAACCCGCACCGTGCCTCCCGGCCGTCTGTCCGGACCCGTGGTCCGGCGGGGTCGCTACGCCGTCGCGGCGGCGACCACCTCGCGCAGCAGCGCCGCCGTCTCGGACGGCGTCTTGCCGACCTTGACGCCGGCGGCCTCGAGCGCCTGCTTCTTCGCCTCGGCCGTCCCCGCGGAGCCGGACACGATCGCGCCCGCGTGCCCCATGGTCTTGCCCTCGGGCGCGGTGAAGCCGGCGACGTACCCGACGACCGGCTTCGTGACGTGCGCCTTGATGTAGTCGGCGGCACGCTCCTCGGCGTCACCGCCGATCTCGCCGATCATGACGATGGCCGAGGTCTCGGGATCGGCCTCGAACGCGGCGAGCGCGTCGATGTGGGTGGTGCCGATGACCGGGTCGCCGCCGATGCCGATGGCGGTCGAGAAGCCGAGGTCGCGGAGCTCGTACATCATCTGGTAGGTCAGGGTGCCGGACTTCGAGACGAGTCCGATCGGCCCCTTGCCGGTGATCGTCGCCGGGGTGATCCCGACGAGCGACTCGCCCGGGGTGATGATGCCGGGGCAGTTCGGGCCGATGATCCGGGTCTTCCCGCCGAGCGCCTTGGCGTGTGCCCAGAACTCCGCGAAGTCCTGCACCGGGATGCCCTCGGTGATGACGACGACGAGCGGGACCTCG
>NZ_BACW01000268.1:0-10090 GCF_000333315.1 Curtobacterium sp. B8 | reverse complement strand
TCCCGTCCGTCAGGTGGTGACGTCCGTCAGCCGGCCGAGACGGTGTTGTCCTTGCCGACGACCTGCTCGACGGCCTGGTCGTAGGCGGCAGCGGCCTGCTCCGGTGTCTGCTGACCGGTCATGACGGACTCCATCGCGACCTGGATGGCGTTGGAGACCTGCGAGTAGTCGCTCGTCGCCGGGCGGAAGTTGGTGTGCTCCACCAGCCCGGAGAAGAACTTGAACGTGGGGTTCGCGTCCGTGTAGGCGCTGTCCTCGGCGACGTCCTTGCGGACGGCGATCTGGCTGTTCTCGGTGTCGTACTTGAGCGAGCCGTCCTTGTCGAGGAACTTCGCGATGAAGTCGAACGCGGCCTGCGGGTTCTTCGAGTTCTTGCCGATCGCGAGCGTCCAGCCGCCGGACATCGAGTTGTAGCCCGGTTCCTGGCCGTTCTGGGTCGGGAACGCCGCCTGGCCCATCACGTCGTTCCACTTCGCCCACGGGGCGGTACCCGTCTTGAGCCACGTGCCGGACTGCCACGAACCGTCGAGGTCGATCGCGAGCTTGCCCTGCGGCAGCCACGTCTGGGCGATGGTCGTGCCGACGTTGGTGTCGAGCGCCTGCTGCGGTGTCGGGCCGAGGCCGCCCTGGTAGACGTCCTTGACGAACTGGAGCGAGTCCTGGAACTGCTTCGAGCCCGTCACCCACTTCTTGTCCTTGTAGAGGGTGTTGCCGGCACCGTCCGCCCCGTAGAGGAGCATCTCGAAGCCCTGCATGGTCGAGGCCTCACCCTGCGCCTTGCCCGAGTAGATGTTGAACGGGATGACGCCGGAGTCCTTCTCCTTGATTGTCTTCGCGGCGGCGAGCACGTCGTCCCAGGTCTTCGGCTGCCACGGGACCGGCAGGCCGACCTTCTTGAAGATGTCCTTGTTGTACCAGAGCGCCCGGGTGTCGGTGCCCATCGAGACGCCGTAGGTCTTGCCGTCGACGCCCTCACCGGCCTGCTTGGCGTTGTCGTAGAACTGGTCCCAGTCCTTCCACTTCGCCGTGTACTCGTCGAGGGGCAGGAGGTACCCGGCCTGGGCGTCCGCCTTGATGAGGAAGGTGTCCTCGTACATGACGTCCGGTGCGGTCGCCGGCGCCTTGTTCATGAGCGCGAGCTTCGTGTAGTAGTCGTTGCCCTGCGCCTGGATCGGCACGAGGGTGACCTTCTTGCCCGGGTACTCCTTCTCGTACGCCGTCTTGACTTCCTTCATCTGGGCGTCGAGCTGCTGGAAGGCGCCGAACTTCTGGTAGGCGATCTTGATCGTGTTGCTCGAGGCGGAGCCTGAGCTGGAACAGCCCGCCAGCCCGACCGCGGCGACTGCCACGGCTGCGAGGCCGGCGATGATTCGGGTGCGGCGTTTCATCGGTGCTCCTTTGCACGGGATGTCCGCGGGCTCCGTCACCCGCGCGCAGGATTAGTCCACCGTATTGACTTATCCGTGTCAAGAGCGGATTTCGGGCGTTCGGGTCGCGGACCGTCCCGGGGCGGCGGTCGTCCGGGGCCGGCGGTCATCCGGGACCGGCGGTCGTGTCGGGCCGGCGGTCGTGTCAGGCCGGCGGTCGTCCCGGGCCGGCGGTCGTGTCAGGCCGGCGGTCGTGTCGGGCCGGCGGTCTCGGAACGACGTGCTCGATGTCGTGCGACAACGGTGGCGTCCTTCATTGCGCCAGTGTGGAGCCCGCGTCCGCAAGGGACGACACCGCCGTCGTCGAACGACGACGGCACGGTCGTTCCGCGTCGGCGCCGCATCGACATCGGCCGCGGCGACCTCGCCGACCCGACCCGACCCGCTCAGCGCCGGATCAGCAGCGTGCTCGCCCGCGGCGACAGCGCGGCGTCGAGCACGAGGCACGCCGCCCCCACGGCCGCGACGTCCGCACCACGGTCGGTGTCCTCGACGGCGATCGGGTGCTTGGGCACGAGCAACGGCGAGTCGACGATGGCGGACCGGGCAGCGGGCAGCGCCGCCGAGGCGATCCGCGACCAGAACGGCCCGCCGAACACCACGCGGTCGAGGTCGAGCAGGTTCACGATGAGCACCGCCGCGTTCCCCATCGCCCGTCCGGTGTCGGCCGCGAGCGCGCAGGCCTCCTCGTCCCCCGCGGCGATCGCGGCCGCGAGCACGTCCCACGCCCGGTCGACGGAGGCGGCGTCCGACACCGGCCCGAGGTCGAGCCCGCGGGCGGCGGCGACCTGCACGAGCCGGTCGGGTGCCACCGCGGCACCGACCTCGCCCCGCGTGCCCGAGCCGTCCGGGGTCCCCGCGAGCGGCCCCTGGTCGACCATGATGTGTCCGGCGTCACCCGCGTTCGACCCCACACCCCGGACGGGCTCGTGGTCGAGGACGAGTCCGACGCCGAAGCCGGTCCCGAAGTACACGAACGCGAAGTTCCGGGCGGCGGACTCGCCCGCGAGGAACATCTCGCCGACCGCGGCCGCGGTGACGTCCTTCTCGAGCAGCACCGGGTAGCCCGTGGCCCCGGCCAGGGCGTCCCGCAGGGGCACGTCCCGCCACCGGGGCAGGAACGGCGGGTCGAGGACGACGCCGGCCTCCGCGTCGATCGGCCCCGGGCTCGCCACGCCCACCCCGAGCACCGCGTCCACGTCCACCCGCGCCCCGGTCACCAGGGCGTCGACGGCGCCGGCGATGGTCCGGACGACCTCGGCGGGGTCGTCCGCGCTCGGCGTGGAGGTGGTGCTCTGCGCGACCACCGTGCCGGCCAGGTCGAGCAGCACGTAGGTGACGATCGCAGGGTCGACGTGCACGCCGACCGCGTACCGGCTGGCCGCCTCGAGCCGCAGGATCGTCCGGGGCTTGCCGCGGCCGGAGACGACCGTGCCGGACTCGACGATCATCCCGGCCTCGATGAGGAACCGCGTGACGTTGGAGACCGTCTGCGCGCTCAGCCCCGTGCGCCCGGCGAGTTCCACGCGGCTCAGGCCCTCCGGCGAGCGTCGGACCGCGTCGAGCACGACCGTGCGGTTGAAACCCCCGATCGACGGGAGGTTCGCCCCACGCCGGTGCTCTGCCATGCCGCGACCATACCGCGCCGGTCCGCCCGACCCGGCGGTCACAACGGTGCGGTATCGGAGTGCACGGTGCACTGGCCCCCGGACTGGCCGCACGGATACCCTGGCGACATGGCCGAACTCCGTCTCGAACAGCTCTCCGCAGCGACCGCCGCCGCGGCCAACTCCCTGACGCTGAAGCCGGGGCAGGAACAGTTCGTGCAGCCGACGACGTACGCCCAGGCCGAGTCGGACGTGAAGCCCAGCTCCGCGTGGACGCGCGTGGTCCTCGACGGCGACGAGGTGGTCGGCATGATCATCGGCACCTTCGACGCGGACAACTCGGAGGAAGAGCTCCGGAGCGCCATCTGGCGCGTCAACGTCGCGGCGAGCGCACAGGGCCGGGGGGTCGGTCGCTTCGCCGTGCACGGCCTCGCGGAAGAAGCCCGCAGTCGTGGGTTCGAGCGGCTCACGGTCGTGTACGAGCCCGGCGGCGACGACAGCCCCGAGGCCTTCTTCCGCGCGATCGGCTTCGAGGTCCTCCGCGAGACCCAGTACGGCGACCACTTCGCGGTGCTCACCCTCGGGTGACCGCTGACCCGCGCGACCCGGTCGACTTCGGTGCGGCCGTGGCCGACGTGGTCCGCTCGATCCCGTCCGGCCGGGTCATGACCTACGGCGACGTGGCCGCGGTGCTCGGGTCACGTGCCTCGCGCGCGGTCGGCAAGGTGATGGCCCACGAGGGCGCCGACCTGCCATGGTGGCGCGTGGTCCGGTCCGGCGGACACCCGCCGGTGCACCACGAGGCCCGAGCGCTCGAGCACTACCGTGTCGAGGGCACCCCCCTCGTGCACGGGGCCACGGCCTGGAGGCTCGACATGCGTCGAGCGCGCTGGTCGCCCGACAAGGGTGGCAGGTCGGGCACCGCGACCGGCGGGGCGGACGCAGGCCGTGCCTCCAGGCCGGACCCCGGCTACGACCCGACGGATCCGGGGTTCCCGACCGACCCGTTCTGAGCGGCCGCGTCGAGGGGCGCACCGTCCGGCCCGGGCACACCCGCACCGGACCCGACCGCCACCGCGGCCGTGGCGGCGACGTCCGTGACCCCACCCGACTCCGTGGGCCGCAGGTCGCGGATGCGTCGCGCCGGGACGCCGGCGTAGAGGCCGCCGGAGCGGAGGCGGCCGGCCACGACGGCGCCCGCCGCGACGACCACGTCGTCCTCGACGACCGCGCCGGGGAGCACCATCGTGCGGGCGCCGATCCAGACCCGTTCACCGATGGCGACCGCGCGTCCAGAGGCCGTCCGGTCCCAGTCACCGGTGGCGTCGATGCCGTGGTGGCTGGTGACGACGAGGACCTGCATGCCGATCGCGGTGTCGTCGCCGATGGTCACGGGCGCGACGGCCTCGATCGAGACGTGCTTGTTGCAGAAGACGCCGGTGCCGATGGTGAGGTTCCGCGCCGACCCGGTCAGGGCGAACCCTACGCCGGGACCGGACCCGACGTGGGCGCCGGCGAAGTTGAGCAGTGCCCGCCGGACGATCCTCGGGATCAGGGCCGACCCGAGCAGGGTGCTGAAGAGGACGTGCTCGGTGCCGTACGTCAGGTCTTCCCGCAGGCGCGCGGTGGGGCTGCTCGGAGAGTGGGTCACACGCGAACAGTAGGACCGCGACGTGTCCGGGACCCCCCGTCGGCGACACTCTTGCGGGTTCCCGCCGCAGGCTGCGTCAGGCGTCGAAGCGCGCGCCCTTCGCGTTCGGCGGCAGGAGGAAGAGCACGAGGAGCACGAGGGAGCCGATGCCGAGCGCGACGTGGAGGAACTGCCAGAAGCCGGACAGGTTCGCGTCGTGCAGGCGCCGTGCGCCGAGGGCGAGCGAGCCGACCAGCGTCGCGAGCCCCCAGAGCACGAAGAGGTACGCGCCGACCTGGTTCTCGAACAGCGGTGCGTCGGGCGTGAAGGCCTGCGGGACGAGCTGCAGCGCGAGGCCGATCGCGAACGACGTGATCCACCACCACCAGAACTCCGCGCGGGAGGCCCGTCCGCCGAAGACCGTGTACTTCCGCCAGAACCGCCGGACGGCTTCGGGGAACGGCGCTCCGTAGAAGGGGTCGCGCAGGGCGACGCCGCCGGGCTGCACGCTGTCGTTGCTCATGGTCCGAGCCTGTCACGTCGAACCACGAATCCGACGTCGAACCAGCGCGGACGCACGGTTCGACGTCGGATTCGTGGTTCGGACGCCCATCAGGACCTGCCCGAGCCCGTCCCGCCAGGCGGCGTGCAGCTCGCCGTCGCCGTGGCCGTCGCTGTCGCTGTTGCTGTTGCTGTCGCTGTCGGCGCTGGCCCCGTCTTTACAACGTCCCGGAGCACGCCGGAGATCCGCCGCGCGAACTCCGGCGTGATGTGCTGCCCGTCCTCGCGGATGAGCACGTCACCTGCGATCGCCGGACAAACGCCGGCCGCGTCGCAGTACCACCGACTCGAGTCGACGAAGTGGACGGTCGGCCGCTCGGCGGCGACCCGGCGCTCGGCGTCGGCCGCCGCCGCGTACGCATCCGAGAGGGTGGTCGCGCACGCGGACGGTCGCGACCAGCGCAGTGCCGCACACCGCGCCCGATCGGGTGCTTCGGGTGCGGCCGCCACGAAGACGACCGCCGCGCCGGACGGGTGGACACGGTCCGCGAACTCGGCGGCCGCCCGGTACCAGCGTGCCGCCGCCTCCCGCAGAGACGGATCGCCGACCTGCTGCGCGACGCCGTCGTACGAGTGCGTGACGATGACGACGTCGGGACGCGTGCGCTTGATGTCCCGTACGGCCGCTGCACGCTGGGCGTCGCACCGTGCTCGGTCGTCCGCTGACTTCCCCTCGACGGTGAGGCCGATCATGGGGCACCCCTCGGCCGTGAGCCCGCGGACGACGGCATCGTCGGCGAAGGCTTCGGCCGCGGCTGGCATCAGCGACGTCCCGACCGAGCTCCCGACGACCGTGACCGCACGGGTGGCGCGAGGGTCCCCGAAGCGGCACGACGCCGGGTCGGCGATGTCGGTCCAGGCGCAGGCCTCGTACCCCGGGGGCGGCCCGACCGACGCGGCGTCGAGTCCGGGGACGAGATCGTGCGGCCAGGAGTCGGCGCGCACGCCGGTGTCGATCGCCGCGGACAGACCCCGAGCGTCCCACGGTGCGGCGCGGTCGCCGCTGCCGGTCGACTGCGACACGGGAACGGCGCCCGTCGCACCGACGGCGAGCGCGGCGCCGACGGCCGCTGTCCCGAGCACACCCCGGGACAGCGCCCGACGCCGCCGGCCGATCCGCATGCCCGGTACCTCGACGAGCCGCCTCGAGAGCAGCCCGAGCCCCACCCCGACGCCGACGCCGCAGACGGCCCCGACGATGCGGTGCTCGGGCACCAGGAGCCCCGCGGCGACCACGGCCGGGTAGTGCCAGAGGTAGATCGAGTACGACGCGTCCCCGATCACCTGCACGGGACGCCAACCGAGCAGCGGCACCGGTCCGAGCCCGTCCCCGGCGACGAGGACGAGCGCGGCACCCGTGACGGCGAGGAGCGCGTCGGGGATCGGGACACCGTCCGACGCGGGGCCGACGAAGCTCGCCGCGCCGATCACGACGAAACCGACGACCACGAGCGCGGCCCGTGCCCGCGGACCGAGCCTGGACCGGCGGGCGATCCGTCCCTCGCCGATGCGTGAGCCGGCGACGGGGACCGACACCGCGCCGAGCACCGAACCGAGCGCGAGCTCCCAGAGCCGGGCTCCGGTGTCGAAGTAGGCGACGCCCGGTGCCGTGACACCCTCGACGGCCGCCCACACCGCGGAGACGAGCACCACCATCCCGGCGGTGCCGACGGCGAGCGCGCGCACGCGACCGGCGTCCCGTGCGCCGGACACGCGCCACACGAGGAGCACCAGGGCGGGGAACACGACGTAGAACTGCAGCTCGACACTCAGGGACCAGAAGTGCTGGAAGGGCGAGCTCGCCGATGACGCCGCCCAGTAGTCCGCGTCCCGCGCGAGGAAGACGACGTTCGCGACACCGACGGCTGCCGCGGCGCCGTCCCCGGCCACGGCGCGCGCCAGTGCCGGGCGGAGTCCCACCGTGGCGAGGACGACCACGACGGAGATCGTGACGAGGGCGGCCGGGAGCAGCCGCCAGAACCGCCGCGCCGCGAAGGAACCGAGCGCGAAGCGTCCGCTGGCGACCCGCTCGCGGACCATGGAGCCCGCGATCAGGTACCCGGAGATCACGAAGAAGACGTCGACGCCGATCCAGCCGGAGCGCGGGAGCCCGGCTGCGTGCACGGTCACGACCAGCAGAACGGACAACGCGCGCAGGGCGTTCACATCGGTGCGGAACGGCCCTGCGCGCATCACGCTCGCAAGATATCACATGTGGACCACGGTATTGCGTTACACGAGCGAGTCCCGCCAGGCCGCGTGCAGCTGGGCGAATCGGCCCGTCCCGGCGATGAGGTCCTCCGGCGTACCGTCCTCGACGATGCGCCCGTGCTCCATGACGAGCACGCGGTGCGCGATCGCCACGGTCGACAGCCGGTGCGCGATGATCACCGCGGTCCGGTCGGCGAGCAGCGTCTCGAGGCCCTCCTGCACGAGTCGCTCCGACGGGATGTCGAGCGACGCCGTGGCCTCGTCGAGGATGAGCACCTTGGGGTCGGCGAGGAACGCCCGCGCGAACGAGAGCAGCTGCCGCTGTCCCGCGCTCACCCGGCCACCGCGCTTGTTCACGTCGGTGTCGTACCCGTCCGGCAGCGCCATGACGAACTCGTGCGCGCCGACCGCCTTGGCCGCCCGCACGATCTCTTCACGGGACGCCCCCGGCTTGCCGAGCTCGATGTTGTCCGCGACCGAGCCGGAGAACAGGTAGGCCTCCTGCGTCACCATGACGATCGCCCGGCGCATGTCCTTCGTGTCGAGCTCGCGCAGGTCGACCCCGTCGAGCTTGACCGATCCCTGCGAGGGGTCGTAGAAGCGCGCCATGAGCTTCGCGAGTGTCGACTTGCCCGCTCCGGTCGAGCCGACGAGGGCGATCGTCTGCCCGGCGGGGATGTGCAGGTCGAACTCCGGCAGCACGACCTTGTCCGCGTTGTACGCGAACACGACGTCGTCGAAGTCCATCCGCCCGGTGGCGTCCGCGAGCCGAGTCGGCTTCACCGGGTCCGGCACGCTCGGCCGTTCCTCGAGCACCCCGGAGATCTTCTCCATCGCGGCCGAGGCCGACTGGTACCCGTTGTAGAACATCGCGAGCTCCTGCGCGGGGTCGAAGAACCGCTTCGCGTACAGCGCGACCGCGAGCAGCGCACCCACCTCGAGCGTCCCGCCGACGATCCGGAAGCCGCCGACGATGACGACCGCCGCGAGGGTGGCGTTGCCGATGAGCACGAGCACCGGGTCGAAGGTCCCGAAGAGGTTGAAGACCTTCGTGTTCGCCAGCCGGTAGTCCTCGACGTAGCGGCCGTACTCGTCACGGTTGCGGGACTCCTTGCGGAAGGCCTGCACCGCCCGGATGCCCGTCATCGTCTCGACGAAGTGCACGATGACACGGGCCGAGGTCACGCGGGTGGCTCGGAACAGCGTCTGCGAGTTCGTCTGGAACCAGCGGATCAGGAACCACAGCGGCACGAGCGACGCGGCGAGCACGAGCCCGGACGTCGGGTCGAGCACGACGAGGGCGATCGCCGTGAACACCATGTAGAGCACGCCCTGGATGAGCTGGTTCAGCCCGGAGTCGAGCAGTTCGCGGATCGAGTCGAGGTCGCTCGTCTGGCGCGAGATGATCCGGCCGGACGTGTAGGTCTCGTGGAACTCGAGCGAGAGCCGCTGCGTGTGCAGGAACACCCGCTTCCGGAGGTCGAACAGGATCGCCTGGCTGATCCGGGCCGCCAGCACGGTGTACCAGGCGGTCAGGACGGCCCCGAGGACGGCCACGACGATGTACGTCGCGACGACGCCGAACGCCGGCACCCAGTCGTTCCGGTCGAGCACCGCGGGCAGGGCGTTGTCGATGCCCCACGCGATGAGCGCCGGGCCCGCGACGGTCCCCGCGGTCGACACCACGACGACGACCGCGAGCAGGACGAGCCGGGCCTTGAGCGGCGCGGCGAGCGACCCGAGCAGGGCGAGGGATCGACGCCGGAGGCGCTTGCTCTCCGCCTTGGTGAAGTCGTCGCGCTCCTCGCCGCGGACGCCGAGCGTGGTGATCGACGCGGTGACGGGCTGCTGCGCGTCGTCGACGTCCGGTGCGTCGGTCGACTGCGCCGACGTCTGGGCTGGCAGTTGTTGTTCCTGCTGGCTCATGCCATCGCCTCCTCTCGGGCGGGCGCATCGTCCTCGTCGAGCGAGGAGATGACGTAGCGGTAGTGGTCGTTGGTGGCCATCAGCTCCGAGTGGGTGCCGACGGCGGTGACGACGCCGTTCTCCATGAGCGCGACGCGGTCAGCGAGCGTCACGGTCGACGGGCGGTGCGCCACGATGAGCGAGGTGGTCTCGGCGAGGACGCGGCGGAGGCCGGCCTCGACCCGGGCCTCGGTGTCGACGTCGAGCGCGGACAGCGGGTCGTCGAGGACGAGCACCGACGGCCGCGCCGCGATGGCACGGGCGAGCGCCAGGCGCTGCCGCTGCCCGCCGGAGAGGGACAGCCCCTCCTCGCCGACACGGGTGTCGACGCCGTCGGGCAGGTCGTCCACGAAGGACGCCTGCGCGATGTCGAGCGCCTCGCGCATGACGGCCTCGGCCTCGTCGCCGGACAGGTCCGGTCGACCGAGCAGCACGTTGTCGCGGACCGACGTCGAGAACAGCGTGGCGTCCTCGAACGCGACGCCGACGTGGCGACGGAGCTCCTCGCGCGTGAGCGTGCGGATGTCGACGCCGTCGATGGTCACCGAGCCACCGGTCACGTCGTAGAGCCGCGGCACGAGCGACAGCAGCGTGGTCTTGCCGCAGCCGGTGAGCCCGACGAGCGCCATGGTCTCGCCCGGGCGGAGCTGCAGCTCGACCCCGTTGACGAGGTCGGGGTACTGCGGCGG
>NZ_BACW01000269.1:0-10048 GCF_000333315.1 Curtobacterium sp. B8 | reverse complement strand
AGCAGCCCGAGGAGGACGATCGCGACGGTGATGGGCGCGATGACGAGCGAGGCGACGAGGCCGTCGAAGACCGGCTGGTAGGTCGTCGCGTTCACCGGTTCGGCGAGCGCGGTGTAGTGGTCGAGGGTGAGCCCGCCGTCGGTGCCCTGGCGGAACGTGAACTGCACGAGGGCGACGAGCGGGACGGCGAACACGAGCCCGACGACGACCAGCACGATCGCGGCGGTGACCCGGGACGGGGCCGGGCCGAAGCGCCCGGGGCGAGCCGTGCCTCCCGGCCGACCCGCGCCCGCGGACCGGGCACGAGCTGCGATCGCTGCGTCCACGGCGGCCGTGCCGCTCACCGCGGTCATCGCTGCCACCGCGCTGCGCGTCGCTGGAGGAGCGCGTAGGCGCCCATGACGACGGCCATGACGACCACCATGCCGAGGGCGAGGACCCCGGCGACGTTCTGCAGCCCGATGATGGTCTCGCTCGTGAGCTGCGCCCGGATCGTCAGCGGGACGATGCCGCCCTGCGAGATGAGCGCCGCGGCGGTCGCGAACGAGGAGAACCCGTTCGCGAACAGGAGCAGCAACGATCCCCAGAAGGCGGGCGCGAGCACGGGCAGCGCGATGCGCCGCCAGTAGGTCGCACGGGACGCGCCGAGCGTGGCCGCGGCCTCTCCCCACTGCGTCTTGACGCCCTCGAGCGCGGGCATGAACGTGAGGACCATCAGCGGCACCTGGAAGTAGACGTACGGGAGGACGAGCCCGGGGACCGTGTAGAGGAACGCGCCGCCGGCGTTGAGGTCGACGTGGAACACGGACACGAGCCACGTGGTGACGAGGCCCTGCGCACCGATCGTCGCGATGAACGCGAACGCGAGCATGACGCCGCCGAACTGGGCGAGGACGCTGGAGGCGGCGTCGATCATCGAGCGGACGAGCCCGTCGGGTCGGAGTGCGGTGAGCGCCCAGCACACGAGTCCGCCGATCACCGCGCCGATCACGGCGGAGACCGCGGACAGACCGGCGGACGCCCCGAAGGCCCGCAGCACCGTCGGGTCGGCGAAGGCGGCGAGGTTGGCGAAGGTGAACGTGCCGTCGCCGGTGAAGAACCCGCTGCCGACCGCGATGACGGCGGGGACGGCGAGGAACAGCAGGACGTACGCGGCGAACGGGGTGAGGCCGAGCCAGGCGACGCCGCCGCGGCGCCGGACACGGGGTCCGACGCCGCGACGGACGGTGGTACCGGCAGCCGGGGCGGGCGCCGCGCTGGTGGCGGCGGGCCCGGCGGTGACGGGGGCGTGCGCCCCGGGTGCCGATGCGGTGGTCATGCCGGTCAGGACCCCATCGTGGCGGACCACTTGGCGGCCAGGACCTTCGCGGCCGCCGTGACCTGGTCATCGGTCAGCTCGACGTAGTCCTTGGGCATGCCGCCGGCGGCCGAGAGGGCGTCCTGGTCGACCTTGCCCGACTTCTCGAGCGCCGCGAGGGTCGAGGGGAAGGCGCCGGCCTGCAGGTAGAGGTTCTGCACGTCGGGGCTCGCGATGTACTCCTGCCACAGGCGGGCCGCTGCGGGGTGCGGCGCGTCCTTGTTGATGGCCTGCGAGTAGTAGGAGCCGAGCGCCTGGCCCTCGGGGACGACGGTCTTCCAGTTCTTGTTGCCCGATGCGCCGGCGGCCGGTCCCCAGGCGAGGTTGTTGTACGACCACTGGACGACGACGGGGGTCTCGCCCGAGGCGACCGTGGCCTGCGTCGGCAGCACGTTCTGGAAGTTGCCGGCCTGCTTCAGCTTGCCGAAGTACTCGACACCCTTGGTGATGTCGTCGGCCGAGCCGCCGTTCTCCAGGGCTGCGAGGTACACCGCCGACGCGGCCTGGTTCGCCTGCGTCGGGTCGCCCGCGATCGAGACCTTGCCCTTGTACTCGGAGCCGAGCAGGTCGTTCAGGTCCTTCGGGGCGGTCTTCACCTTCGAGGAGTCGTAGCCGATGGACATCAGGCCGGTGTAGTCACGCGTCCACTTGCCGTCCGCGTCCTTGAGGCTGTCCGGGATGTCCGACCAGTTCGCGACCTTGTAGTCCGTGAGGAGGTCGAGGTTCTGCTGCAGCACCGCGTTGCCGAGGTCGAGCACGTCGGGGGCGGTCGACTGGCCCTTCTGCGACTTCACCGCGGCGACCTCGTCGGCGCTCGAGCCGTTCGGGTTCGCGGAGTTCACCTTGATGCCGTACTCCTTGCTGAAGCCGTCGATGATCTTGCCGTAGTTCGCCCACGACGGCGGCAGCGCGATGACGTTGAGCTGCCCCTCCGCCTTCGCGGCCTTCACGAGGGCGTCCATGCCGCCGGCGGACTGGGCGCTCGTGGCGGTCTTCCAGTCGGAGTCGTCCTTCGTGGACGCGCTGCTCGTCGCCGAGCAACCGGCGAGGGTGACGATCGCGGCGGCCGCGAGGGCGATGCCGGCGAGGGTGCGCTTGTGCTGCACGGGGTGTGCCTTCCGGGTCGGGGTCCGTTCCGCACGACTGTGCGACTCGGTCGGACACGAGGATGACCGGGGCCGGTTTCCGGTCCGCAGCGGCGCGGTGAACGGGGGCCGAACTCTTGCGGCGTGGTCGCTCAGGTGCTTGGCTCGCGCCATGCGGTTCACGACGACGGTCCTGCAGGCACGGAAGACGGCCACCGGTCTGCCGGTCCCGCCCGAGGTCATCGAGGCGCTCGGCGCCGGGAAGCGTCCGGCGGTGGTCGTCACGCTGGACGGCGGCTACACCTACCGGTCGACCGTCGGCGTGATGGGGGCGCAGTCGCTCGTCCCGCTCTCGGCAGCACACCGCGAGGCCGCGCGCGTGCAGGCCGGGGACACCGTCGAGGTCACGCTCGAGGTGGACACGACGCCGCGGACGGTCGCCGTGCCGGACGACCTCGCGGCAGCCCTCGACGCGGCCGGGGTGCGGGCGGCGTTCGAGACGCTGTCGAACTCACGGCAGCGGGCGGTGGTGGACCCTGTGCTCGCGGCGAAGGCACCGGAGACGCGGGCGCGCCGGGTGGCGAAGGCCGTGGAGTCGTTGCGGGCCTAGGCGGCCGGGGCTGCCGGGCCAGGGGCGGGCGGAGCCAGGGGCGGGCGGAGCCAGGGGCGGGCGGGTCCGGGGCCGGATCAGGCGCCGAGCTCGACCAGGACGCGCGGGATCTCCGTGACGAGCTCGCTGGCGACGTAGCCGAGCGGCCCCACCTGCACGGCCAACCGGTCCCCCGCTGCGGCGTGCACGTACGACGACCACGCGACGGCCTGCGCCGGGTCCGCTCCCCGCGCGAGCAGCCCGACGATCGCGCCCGAGAGCACGTCGCCGCTGCCGCTCGTCCCGAGGCCGCCGGCACCCGTGCCCTTGAGCCAGGTCCGGCCGCGGGGCGTCGCGATGGCGTCACCGAGTGCGACGACCGCGCCGAACCGTTCGGCGATGTCGACGGCGTCCGCGACGGAGTCCTCGCCGCACGCCCGCCCGACGAGGCGTTCTGCCTCGCCGGAGTTCGGCGTCATGACGAGGCGCCCCCGCAACGGCTCGAGTTCCTGTCGGAGGTCGGCCGCGACGCCGAGTGCGAAGGCGTCGAGCACGACGACCGTGTCCGGTCCGACCGCCCGGGCCAGGCTGCCCACCAGGTCCCGCGTCCCGTCCGGCTCGTCGAGCCCCGGGCCGATCAGCACGGCGTCGGCGCTGGCGGCCACGTCCGCGATGCCGTCACCGGCACCGATCGCGACGTGGCCGTCGGCATCCTCGTCGAGGGGCTCCACCCCCGACTCGGGGACCGCGACCGCGACCGTCGACGCCACGCTCCGCGCGACGGCGAGGGTGAGGCGCCCGGCTCCGACCCGCAGCGCGGCGAGCGCCGAGAGCACGGCTGCGCCCGGCGTCCGTGCCGCGCCGCCGACGACGAGGACCTGCCCGCGACCGTACTTGCCGACCCCCGCCTCGGGGAGTGCCCAGTCACGGAGGAAGTTCGGGGTGATGGGGTCAGCGGACACGAGCATCGTCCTTCCGGCCACCGTGCTCGGTGACCTCGTCGTCGTCGAGGTGGCCGACCGAGGAGAACTCCTCGAGCGACCACGGGGCACCGACGGCATCGCGTCGGAGTCGGGTGAGCGAGGCGTTCGCCACCGTGTGCGTGCGGGCGAACTCGGTGAGGGCGGGTTCGTCGAGGTCGAGGCACACGGCGACGGTCAGCATGACGACGGCGTCGTGGGCGGCGACGACGAGCCGGTCGGTGTCCTCGAGCCGGTCGACGTCGACGAGCGCGGACCGGAGCCGCAGCATCACGTCGGCCCACGACTCCCCGCCCGCCGGCCGGTGGTAGTACTTGCCGAGCCACTCGCGACGGCGCTCCTCGTCGGGGTACCGGTTCCGGACACCCTGCCGGGTGAGCAGGTCGAGCACACCGAGTTCGCGGTCGCGGAGCCGTTCGTCGGTGCGACGTGCCGGTTCGGCGAGCGCGCCGTGCTCGAGCGCGATCGTGATGGTCTGCTGCGCACGGAGGTACGGCGACACCCAGAGCGCGACGGGCACGTCGTCGAGGCCCCGGTCCGCGAGCTCGGTGCCGAGCGCACGGGACTGTCGCTCCCCGAGGGGGCTCAGGGGGACGTCGGCGTCCCGGTACCCCGCGTCGATGACCTCCGCCCCGTCGGCCTCGGCGCGGGCGGCCGCGACGTTCGCCTCGGACTCGCCGTGCCGCACGAGCCAGATCTCCCTGACAGCCATGCGCGCCACGGTAGTGATCGGCACCTGGACCGGTTCGCCGCCGCACGTCGCGAGCGCTGCGGACCTCCGACCAGGTACGCCCGGGATGACCGGGTACGCCCGGGTACGCCCGGGATGACCGGGTACGCCCGGGAGCACCCACCCCACACCCGCGGACGCAACGCGGCGCCGGGGGAACGCACCCGAGCTCCCCCGACGCCGCAGCCTCGCGCGCGGACCGCGGACCGCGCCCCGCGCCCCGCGCCCCGCCGGCCCCGCTGCCTCGGGACCGGCGGGACCCCGCTAGGCCCGCCGGACCCGCAGCGTGACGATCTCGAACGGTCGCAGGGTCAGCACGACCGGCTCGCCGGCGCCCCACGACGACGCCTCGACCGGACGCTCGAGCAGGTCGACCGCGGTGACCGACGCGACGTCGAACCCGAACGACACCCCGACGTCCGTCGCGCGTCCGCCGGCGGCCTCGTAGAGCCGCACGACGACGTCCCCGGAGCGGTCCTCGGCGAGCTTCACGGCCTCGACGAACACCTGCGGCGACGACACGGTCACGAGCGGGTCGACCGTGGCGGTCCCGGGAACCGACCGCACCGGCAGGTTCAGCCGGTACCCGGAGTCGGCGGCCTCGAGCGCCGTGGCGCCGACCCGCAGCACCGTGCGGAAGACGTGGTGTCCCTGGTCCGCGTCCGGGTCGGGGAACGTCGGCGCCCGCAGGAGCGACTCGCGGACGAGGGTCGTGGTGCCGCCGTCCTCCCGCGTGGCACGGGTGATGTCGTGCCCGTAGGTGGAGTCGTTCGCGACCGCGACACCGAAGCCTGCCTCGGCGACGTGGACCCAGCGGTGGGCGCTCGTCTCGAAGCGGGCGGAGTCCCACGACGTGTTCTGGTGCGTCGGACGGTCGATGTGCCCGAACTGGATCTCGCTCGAGGCGACGCTCGCGCGGACGTCGAGCGGGAACGCGAGCTTGAGCAGCTTCTGGTGCTCGTGCCAGTCGACCTCGGTCTCGATGTGCAGTTCCGCCTCGCCGTCGGCGGCCGAGAAGCGGGTGGTGATCGTCGACGACCCGAACGCGCGCGACACGACGACGGTGTCGCCGTCGACCGTCACGTCGGAGGCGGTCAGGACCGTGCCGTTGCGCTGGTAGGCGCGGTCGATGTCCCACGCCTCCCACTGGTTCGGGGTGTCGCGGAACACCGTGTACTCCGCGCCGGCGGACCCGGGGGCGATCGCGTCGCGGCCGCTGTCGTTCGCCGTGAGGGACACGACGTGTCCGGCCCCGTCGATGGTCGCGGTGACCACGCCGGTGTCGAACACGAGGTGGTCGCCGTGTCGGACGGGAGGCACGGCGCGCGCCTCGTCCGTCGGCGAACCGCCCAGGGCGGTCACCCCGCCCGCCGCGACCGGGGACGCGTTGAAGCGGACGAGTCGCCCGTCGGCACCGCCGGCCGTGCCCGCGGGGCCGACGGCGGGGGCGTCGAGGAGGCCCGTGGCGCCGCCCTCGGTCGCCGCTGCGGACGCGCCGACCCCGGCGAGCGCCGCGGCGCCGCCGTTCGCGAGCGCGGTGGTCGCGGTGCTGATGACCCCCTCGAGGACCTCGGCGACGCGGGCGTAGTTCGCCTCGGCGACCTCGTACACCCAGGCGATCGACGACCCCGGCAGGATGTCGTGGAACTGCTGGAGGAGGACGGTGTGCCAGGCGTCCTTCGAGCTCCTCGTACGGGTAGTCGAGCCCGTGCCGGACCGCCGCGGTGGCGGCCCAGAGCTCGGCCTCGCGGAGCAGGTGCTCGGAGCGACGGTTGCCCTGCTTCGTCCGGACCTGCGACGTGTAGGTGCCGCGGTGGAACTCGAGGTACATCTCGCCGGACCACACGGCGGGTTCGGGCAGGACGCGCTCGAGTTCCTCGAACACGTCGGCGGGCGTGCCGAGCGTGACCCGGGGCGAGCCGTCGAGGTCGTGCTGCCGTCGGGCCGCCGCGACCATCTCGCGGGTGGGACCGCCGCCGCCGTCCCCGAACCCGTAGAGCAGCATCGCCGTGTTCGCGACGCCGCGCTCCTTGTTCTGCCGCTCGCCGCGGTGCAGGTCGGCGGGCGAGACGTCCGAGTTGTAGGTGTCCGCCGGGGGCAGGTGCGTGAGGACCCGGGAGCCGTCGATGCCCTCCCAGTGGAACGAGGTGTGCGGGATGACGTTCGTCTCGTTCCACGACGGCTTCTGCGTGACGAACCACTTCGAGCCCGCGGCCCGGACGATCTGCGGCAGGGCGCCGGAGTAGCCGAACGAGTCGGGCAGCCAGGCCTCGGGGGTGTCGATGCCGAACTCCTCGAGGAACAGCCGCTTGCCGGCGACGAACTGCCGGGCGAGGGCCTCGCCGCCGGGGAGGTTCGTGTCCGACTCGACCCACATGCCGCCGACCGGGATCCACCGGCCCTCGGCGACGCGCTGCTTGATCCGCTCCCAGATCGACGGGTAGCCGTCACGGATCCAGGCGTACTGCTGCGCGGACGAGCAGGCGAACGTGAAGTCGGGGTCGCGGTCCATCAGGTCGAGCACGTTCGAGAACGTCCGGGCGCACTTGCGGATCGTCTCGCGGACGGGCCAGAGCCACGCCGAGTCGATGTGGGCGTGCCCGACGGCGATCGCGCGCTGGGCCGAGCCGGAGGCGCCGACGGCGAGCAGGGGTGCGAGGACCTCGCGGGCTGCGGCGGCCGTGCCGGCGACGTCGTCCGGATCGAGGGCGTCGGCGGCGCGCTCGAGTCCGCGCAGGATGTCCGCGCCCCGGGTGCCGTCGGTCGGCAGCTCGGCCATGAGTCCGCGGAGCACCCAGAAGTCCTGCTGGAGCTCCCACACGGTGTCGTCGCGCTCGACGAGCTCGATCCGTCGGACGAGGTAGATCGGGTCGGAGCCGGCGGTGGCCTTCGAGCCGAGCGGGGTCGCGCCCTGGAACTCGTCGCCGCCGATGTCCGGGTTGGCCGCGGCCTCGACGTAGAGCTCGAAGGACCCGCCCGGGCCGACCTCGAGCGGGACGGTGTCGTTGAGCGGCTCGATGCCCTTGATCGTGGTGCCGTCCGGCCGCCAGGCGAGGCCCTCGGCCTGGAACCCCGGCTGCCGCTTCGTGAACCCGAGGTCCACGAGCAGTTCGGCGGTGGTGCCGGGCGCGGTGCCGAAGTCGTCCGGGACGGTGCCGCGGATGCGGAACCAGGTGGTGCCCCAGGGCCTCCCGCCCCAGGCGCCGCCGTCGAACGGCGTGTAGTCGGCGGCGACCGCGGTGGCGAACGGCACCGGTTCGTCGGGCACCTGCCAGGCGTCGACCGTCACCGGCGCCGAGCGACGGTGCACGGCGGGGTCGATGCGGTCGCGGACCAGCCGGGCGATGCGGGCGTGGACGAGCGGTTCGTCGGAGTGCATGGAGGAGTCTCCTTCTGTCTCAGCCCTTGATGCCGCCGGCGAGGGCGTTGCCGCCGCCGAGGCCCCGGGACACGAGGACGTAGAGGGCGATGACCGGGACGGAGTACACGATCGAGAACGCGGCGAGCTGCCCGTACGCGACGGCGCCGTTCTGGCCGAAGAAGTTGAAGATGCTGACCGCGGCCGGCTGCTTCTCGGGCGAGAGGAGCAGCACGAAGGGGACGAAGAAGTTCCCCCACGCCTGGATGAACACGAAGATGAACACCACGGCGATGCCCGGGCGCATGAGCGGGATGACGATCCGCCACAGCGTCGTGAGCATCGAGGCGCCGTCGGTCCACGCCGCCTCTTCGAGGGAGACCGGCACCGAGTCCATGAAGTTCTTCGCCATCCAGATGGCCATCGGCAGGCTGGTCGCGGCGAGGAAGAAGATGCAGCCCCACACGTTGTCGATGAGGTTGAGCGACACGAACAGCGCGTAGACGGGGACCATCATCGCGGTGATCGGCAGGCCGGTGCCGAACAGGATGCTGTAGAGGAACGGCTTGTTCACCCGCATCTTGTAGCGGGACAGCGGGTAGGCGGCGAGGATCGCGACGACGACCGTGACGACCGCCGTGCCGCCGGAGAGCAGCAGGCTGTTCCCGAGCGGGATGAACGACAGGTCGGGGGTGAGCACCTTCGCGAAGTTGTCGAGCGTGAACTGCGTCGGCATCTTCACGGACAGCGACGCCTGCGTGTCGAGCGAGGCGAGCACGAGCCACAGCAGCGGAACGGCGAAGCACACGGCGATGACGAGCAGCACGACGTTCGACACCCAGCGCATCGTGCGGCCGCGCGGGGAGGTCATGTGGAGTGCGCCGGGGGCGGTCACCGCCCGGGTGGCGTTCGCGACCGGGCGGTCGGCAGTGAGGGCCATGGTCAGTCCACCTCCGGCTTTAGTGCCTTGATGTAGATGATCGAGAAGACCGCGCCGACGATGAGCAGGATCGTCGCGATCGCCGTCCCGAAGCCGAGCTGCGAGAACTTGAACGCCTCCTGGTACGCCAGGATCGGCAGCGTCGACGAGTTCGTGCCGGGGCCGCCGCCCGTCATCACGAAGATGAGCGTGAAGACCGACAGCGTCTGCAGCGTCGTCAGCATGAGGTTCGTCGAGATCGAGCGTCGGATCACGGGGATCGTGATGTAGACGAGCCGCTGCCATCCGGCCGCGCCGTCGACCTCGGCGGACTCGGTGATCTCCTCGGGGACCTCCTGCACGGCGGCCGAGTAGACGAGCATCGAGAACGCGGTCCCGCGCCAGATGTTCGCGAGGATGACCGAGAGCATCGGGAACGTGTAGAGCCAGTTCGGCCCGCTGATCCCGAAGACCTTGAGGAACTCGTTGAGCGTGCCCTGGTCGTTGAAGAACGCGTAGGCCGCGAACGACGCCACGATCTCGGGCAGCACCCACGCGGCGACCACGAAGGTGCCGACGATCGACCGCACGACCTTGTTGGCGCTGCGCATGAGGAGCGCGAGGCCGAGGCCGAGCACGTTCTGCCCGACGACGGCCGAGGCGAAGAGGAAGACGATGGTGAGGACGACGGACTTCGGGAAGTCCGGGTCCTGGAAGAGCTCGACGTAGTTCTTCAGCCCGACGAACTGCTGGTCGGAGGCCCCGACGCCGGTGAGCGCCGAGTTGGTGAACGACCCGTAGAACGACGAGATGACGGGGCCGAGCAGGAAGATGACGAGGAGGACGACGGCCGGCAGGAGGGGGACGGCCCGTCCGACGTTCCGCATCGGCTTCCGCTTGCGCGGTGCCGGCGGGTCGGTGCGCTGCGGCGCACCGGGCGCCGACAGCGTCGGCGCGAGGGGGGTACTGGACACGGTTGGTTGCCTTCCGGGTGCGGAGAGGGTTCCGAAGGTGGGGGGTGACGGACGGG
>NZ_BACW01000270.1:0-1937 GCF_000333315.1 Curtobacterium sp. B8 | reverse complement strand
TGACCGAGAGCATCGGGAACGTGTAGAGCCAGTTCGGCCCGCTGATCCCGAAGACCTTGAGGAACTCGTTGAGCGTGCCCTGGTCGTTGAAGAACGCGTAGGCCGCGAACGACGCCACGATCTCGGGCAGCACCCCGAACGGCGACCGTGCGCAGTACCTCGACCTCGTGTTCGCGTTCCGGTACGTCTCGGGCACGCCGTTCCCGGCCGACGGCGAGAACACCGAGGCTGCCTGGTTCCGGCTCGATGCCCTCCCGCCCATGTCGGAGGACATGCGTGCCCGGGTCGACGCCGCGCTCTCGGACGAGGTGGCGACACGCTTCCAGCGCTGACGCGCTGACGCGCCCGTCCACCGGTCTGGAGGCACGGCGCGGGCCCGCACCGCGCCTCCCGTCCGTCGGTGCGGAGCCGAGACCCGGCTCGGTCGCGGAGCCCGCTAGGCGAGCGGCGCGACCGCGACGGGCGCGCCCGTCAGGCGGAGCGCGACCGGCTCGCCGACGGCACGTCGGTCGCCGACCGCGTGCTGCACCGCGACGATCGTGTCGTCGTCGAGTCGCACCGTCGTCCGGCGGACGGACCCGAGGAAGCTCGACGAGACGACCGTGCCGGTGACGCCCTCCACCGCGAACGCGACGTCCTCGGGGCGGACGAACGCGGTGACCGGGCCGTCCGCAGCCGAGCGGTCGAGCGCCGGCACGGTGAAGCCGTACACGAACACGTCACCACCCCGGAGGTCGCCGCGCATCCGGTTCGACTGGCCCACGAAGTCGGCCGTGAACGCCGAGACCGGCGCGCTGTAGAGCTCCTCGGGAGTCCCGATCTGCTCGATGTCCCCGGCGTTCATGACGGCGATCCGGTCGGAGACGGCGAGTGCTTCCTCCTGGTCGTGGGTGACGAAGACCGTGGTGATGCCGAGGTCGCTCTGGATGCGGCGGATCTCGTCGCGGAGCGAGACGCGCACCTTCGCGTCGAGCGCCGACAGCGGTTCGTCGAGCAGGAGCACGCGGGGTCGCGTGACGAGCGCGCGGGCGAGTGCCACACGCTGCTGTTGGCCGCCGGAGAGCTGGTGCGGGAAGCGGTCGGCGAAGTCCGCGAGGTGCACCATGTCGAGTGCGTCGATCACCCGCTCGCGGCGGGCGGCGGCGGGGACCTTCCGCATCTCGAGGCCGAAGGCGACGTTCTGCCGCACCGTCATGTGCGGGAACAGCGAGTACTGCTGGAAGACCATCCCGATGTCGCGGCGGTTGACCGGGACGGTGCCGACGTCCTCCCCGTCGATGCGGATGGTCCCGGCGTCGACGGCCTCGAGTCCGGCGAGTGCGCGGAGTGCCGTGGTCTTGCCGCAGCCGGACGGGCCGAGCAGGGAGAGGAACTCCCCGGGACGGACGGAGAGGGAGAGTCCGGCGAGGGCTCGGTGTGCGCCGTAGTGCTTCTCGACCGCGTCGAGCTCGACGGTGGCGCCGGTGCTCGCGAGCGACGCCGGTGCTGCGGGGGCGGTGGTGGTCATGCGGACTCCTTCGGGCTGCGCCGGCGGCGTGCACCGACCCGGCCGATGACGACGAGCAGCAGGAAGCCGAACACGAGCGCGGCGACGGAGAAGATCGCGGCGACGTACGGGTCGGTCTGCTGCACGAGCACGAGCGCGGTCTGGAACGTCGTGCGGGAGAGGAATGAAGCGAGCGTGTACTCGCCGAGGACGACCGTGATGGTGAGGAAGCACGCGGCGGTGATGCCCCGGCGCAGGTTCGGCAGGAGGACCCGCCACGTGACCGTCCACCACGAGGCGCCGAGGGAGCGCGCCGCCTCGGACAGGACGGTCATGTCCATCGCGCTGATGGCGGCGGCGACCGGGCGGAACGCGGACGGCAGCGACACGATCCCGATGGCGAACGCGAGCGTCCCCGACCCGGACCCGAGCAGCTGCGCGACGACCTGGT
>NZ_BACW01000271.1:0-1078 GCF_000333315.1 Curtobacterium sp. B8 | reverse complement strand
TTCGGGTGCGACTACAACCCCGAGCAGTGGGACCCCGAGGTCGGGTCGAGGACGTCCGGCTCATGCGCGAGGCCGGCGTGAACCTCGTCGCGATCAACGTTTTCGGCTGGTCGCACGTCGAGCCGCGCCAGGGCGAGTACGACTTCGCCGCGCTCGACCGCGTGGTCGAGCTGCTGCACGACGCCGGCATCGGGATCGACCTCGGGACCGGCACCGCCTCCACCCCGCCGTGGCTCACGACCGCACACCCCGAGGTGCTGCCCGTGGTCGCGGACGGCACCACCCGGTGGCCCGGCGGCCGCCAGGCGTTCTGCCCGAGCTCCCCGGTCTACCGCGAGCACGCCCTCGCGCTCGTCCGCGCCACCGCCGAGCGCTACGGGGACCACCCCGCGGTCAAGCTCTGGCACGTCTCGAACGAGCTCGGCTGCCACAACGCGCACTGCTACTGCGACGTCTCGGCCGAGGCGTTCCGCGGCTGGCTCCGGGCCCGCTACGGCACCGTCGAGGAGCTCAACGCCGCCTGGGGCACCGCGTTCTGGAGCCAGCGCTACTCCGCGTGGGAGCAG
The DNA here is from genome assembly GCF_000333315.1 of Curtobacterium sp. B8. Lineage (NCBI taxonomy): Bacteria > Bacillati > Actinomycetota > Actinomycetes > Micrococcales > Microbacteriaceae > Curtobacterium > Curtobacterium sp. B8. The sequence continues at coordinate 512 of NZ_BACW01000271.1, read as the reverse complement.
GTCCTCCCGCCCCGCGCCACGCTGTCGTCCACGAACCCCGGCCAGACGCTCGACTTCGACCGGTTCTCGTCCGACGAGCTGCTCGCCCACCACCGCGCCGAGGCGGCGGTCCTGCGCAGCCTGAGCGACAAGCCCGTGACGACGAACTTCATGGTCGCCGCGCACATCACCGCGATGGACTACTGGACGTGGACCGGCGACATGGACGTCATCGCCAACGACCACTACCTCGACCACCGCCTGCCCCGGCCGCACGTCGAGCTCGCCTTCGCCGCCGACACCACGCGGGGCCTCGCCGGCGGCGCTCCGTGGCTCCTCATGGAGCACTCGACCGGCGCCGTGAACTGGCAGCCGCACAACGTCGCGAAGGCACCGGGGGAGATGCTCCGGAACACCGCGGCGCACATCGCCCGCGGTGCCGACGGCGTCTGCTTCTTCCAGTGGCGCGCGTCCGTGCAGGGCAGCGAGAAGTTCCACTCCGCGCTCCTCCCGCACGCCGGCACGGCTCCCGA
>NZ_BACW01000272.1:0-13462 GCF_000333315.1 Curtobacterium sp. B8 | reverse complement strand
CCTCCCGTCCGTCACCGGGTCACGCGGTCAGTCCGCGAGGATCTGCAGGAGGTCCTTGCGGAGCTGGTCGACCCTGTCGGTCGCCGCGGCGATCTGCTCGTCCGTCGCGGTCGTCCGGTACATGTGCAGGACGCCCATGGTCTTCCGGAGCGACTCGACGAACGCGCGCTGCGCGTCCGGCATGCCGGGCGCCTCGAACGCGGCCGCGATCTCGTCCGCCTTCGCCTCGGCCTCCGCCCGGCCGGTGTCGGTGAGCTCGAAGAGCGTCTTCCGGCCGTCGCCCGTCGAGACGACGAGGTCCTCGTCGACGAGCTGCTGGAGCGTCGGGTACACCGAGCCGGGGCTCGGCTTCCACGCGCCGCCGGTGCGCTCGGCGATCGTCTTGATCACGGCGTAGCCGTTCTGCGGCCCCTCGGCGAGGAGGCCGAGGATCGCGAGGCGGACGTCGCCGCGACGGCGACGCTCCCGCCCGCCGAAGCCCGGGCCGCCGCCGAAGCCGGGACCGAAGCCCGGGCCGAACCCGGGTCCGAAGCCGCGGCCGGGACCGAAGCCGCCGCGCTGGTGGTCGCCACGGTCGCGGCCGGGGAAGCCGGCGCCGTGGTGGTGGTGCCGCGGGCCGCCGAACCGGGGGCCGCGCGGGTGCTGGTGCTGCTGGGGGTTCATGTCGTCGAAGCGCATGATGTGTCCTTCCGTCGTGCTGAGTCGGCTCGCGATGCGGTCCGACCGATCTGCCTTCGTCATATCGCGATGTAGTAACGATACATCGCTGACGCATCGCGCGCATCATGTCCACCTGGGAATGACCTGGATTGCGAAGCGGTCCGACCGCGGTGCACGAACGGCTCTCTGCGTCACATGGCGCGTGAAGGAAGGCAAGAAACATGCAGAAGCAGATCCTCGGCGGCGTGGTCACCGGTGTTCTCGTCACGGGAGGAGTGCTGGCCGCTCCGGCTGTCGCGTCCGCCGCTCCGGCCGCGCACCCGGTCAGCGCGACCGCGACCACAGCGGCCGCTCCGGTCATCACGGTGACGACGCCCGAAGCGTTCCTCCCCGAGACCCGCGTCACGATCCGCGGGACGGCGACGCCGAACAGCGACGTGTACCTCTCGATCGTCGGCGCGAACGTCCTCAACGAGCAGGTCCGGTCCGACGGTCGGGGCAACTGGTCCTACACCACGAGGAGCGTGCTGAGCGGCAACCTCGCTGGCAACTCGGCCTTCGTCGTGGCGCCCGACGGACGCTGGGCGCAGACGACGTTCGACCTGACCGGCGTCTACCCGCAGCCGACGCACGCCGAGGCAGCGCTCCGCGCCCTCGTCGTCTCGGGCGTCGAGCGGACCGGAGCTTCCTCTGCCCGGCTCTCCGGGACGGCGACCCCGGGCGCCGTGGTCTACGTCCGCTCGGCCGGCTGGTCGCAGGGCGTGGCGGTCGTGGGCGACGACGGCCGCTGGAGCACCACCATCACGATCGCGACCGCACCGGGTGAGGGCAGCTGGCCCGCTGGCAACGTCGCGTACCAGGACCACGCCTCGGGTTCGTCGCGGACGACCTTCGCGATCCCTTCCTGACGGCCGCCGGACGAAGAAAGAGACGAACGAACCATGACCATCACCACGACCATCGCCTCGACCGCCCTCGCCATCGGTGTCGCGGTCACGGGCATCGGGGCCGCCGCTCCTGCGACCGCCGCTCCCGCGATCGCGGCTCCCGCGACGGTGCACGCCGCACCGACCACTGCCGTGCCTCACGGCACGGCACCGTCGATCGACCACGTCCTCGTCTCCGACAGCGCGAGCGCGCCCGCGCTGGTCGTCGGGACGGCGCAGCCGGGTGCGATCATCGAGGTCTCGTACCGCGGGCAGACCGTCACCGTGCACGCAGGCGGAACGGGCACGCCGACGGCAGGGTACTGGGGCAGTGACCTCCCCGGCCGCCAGTTCGGTGGCGGTGACCGGACCATCACGGCCGTACAGATCGTCGACGGCGAGCGTTCGGCAGTCGCCTCGTACGAGTACCACGGGTTCGTCCTCCCGTTCTGATCGGTCCCGAGCGGGGCGTCGCGCCACCGGTGCGGCGCCCCGCTCGTCCCTCGGCCCGTTGTCGGTGGCCGCGGGCAGGATGGGACGGACCATGACGGACGTCTTCGAGCGCTTCTCCCCCGCGACCGCGGAGTGGTTCCGTGGCGCGTTCCCCGCCCCGACCGCCGCGCAGGCCGGAGCGTGGGACGCCGTCTCGACGGGACAGCACGCGCTCGTGATCGCCCCGACCGGGTCCGGCAAGACCCTGGCGTCCTTCCTCTGGTCGATCGACCGGCTCATCAGCGCGACCGACCGTCCCCCGGCCAAGCAACGGACCCGGGTCCTCTACGTGTCGCCGCTCAAGGCCCTCGGCGTCGACGTGGAGCGCAACCTCCGGAGCCCGCTCGTGGGCATCACCCAGACCGCCCGTCGTCTCGGACTCGAACCGCCGGACGTCACCGTGGGGGTCCGGAGCGGCGACACCCCGTCGTCGGACCGGCAACGACTCCTGCGGCAGCCGCCGGACATCCTCATCACCACGCCCGAGTCGCTCTACCTGATGCTGACCTCGAGCGCGCGCGAGACCCTGGTCAACGTCGACACGGTCATCGTGGACGAGGTCCACGCGGTCGCCTCGACGAAGCGCGGCGCGCACCTCGCGGTGTCCCTCGAGCGACTGGACGACCTGCTCGAGAAGCCCGTCCAGCGCATCGGCCTGTCCGCGACCGTCCGGCCCCCGGAAGAGGTCGCACGGTTCCTCGGCGGCCGTGCTCCGGTGACGATCATCGCGCCGCCCGCGCAGAAGACCTTCGACCTGCGGGTCGTGGTTCCCGTGGACGACATGACCGAGCTCGGTGCCCCGCCGGTCGGTGCGGACGCCACCGAGTCCCCGACGAACGGGTCGATCTGGCCGCACGTCGAGGAGCGCGTCGTCGACCTGATCGAGGAGCACCGCTCGACCATCGTGTTCGCGAACTCGCGGCGGCTGGCCGAACGGCTGACCGCGCGGTTGAACGAGATCCACGAGGAGCGGGTGCTCGCCGCGTCGGGTGCGGGTGAGCCCGTGGCCGCCGGCGTCGGCGCAGCCACCGGTCCGGTGCCGGTCACGCAGTCACCGGGCCGTGCGTCCGCCCACGCCCCCGTCGCCCAGCCGAAGCGACCGCCGGCCGACGTCATCGGCGCGTCCGGGCAGACCGGCGGGGGCGGTTCCGACGCCAGCGTCCCGGTGCTCGCGCGGGCCCACCACGGCTCGGTGTCGAAGGACCAGCGCGCCATCATCGAGGACGACCTGAAGTCCGGACGACTCCGCTGCGTGGTCGCGACGAGCTCCCTCGAGCTCGGCATCGACATGGGCGAGGTCGACCTCGTCGTGCAGGTCGAGGCCCCGCCCTCGGTGGCCAGCGGCCTGCAGCGGGTCGGGCGCGCCGGGCACCAGGTCGGGGAGATCTCGCGGGGCGTGCTGTTCCCGAAGCACCGCGCGGACCTCGTCAACAGCGCCGTCACGGTCGAGCGCATGGTCGCCGGCGAGATCGAGTCGATCAGCGTGCCGGCGAACCCGCTCGACGTCCTGGCGCAGCACACCGTCGCGGCCGGTGCCGTGGACACCGTCGACGTCGAGCACTGGTTCGAACTCGTCCGCCGCAGCGCGCCGTTCAGCGGCCTGCCGCGCTCCGCGTTCGAGGCCACGCTCGACCTCGTGACGGGTCGCTACCCCAGCGACGAGTTCGCCGAGCTCCGGCCCCGGCTGGTGTGGGACCGCGTGCACGGCACCCTCACCGGACGCCCGGGGGCGCAGCGCCTCGCGGTGACGAGCGGTGGCACCATCCCCGACCGCGGCATGTTCGGCGTGTTCATGGTCGGTGAACGGGCCTCGCGTGTCGGCGAGCTCGACGAGGAGATGGTCTACGAGTCCCGCGTCGGCGACGTCTTCGCGCTCGGGGCGACGAGCTGGCGGATCGAGGAGATCACGCACGACCGCGTCCTCGTGAGCCCGGCGTTCGGGCAGCCCGGACGGGTGCCGTTCTGGAAGGGCGACGGACTCGGCCGACCCGCGGAGCTCGGTGCCGCGACCGGCGCGTTCGTCCGCGAGGTCGAGGGCGCCTCCGACGACGCCGCGCGGGCCCGGGTGTCCGCCGGAGGCCTCGACGAGCGGGCCGTGACGAACCTGCTCACCTTCCTCCGCGACCAGCGCGCGGCGACCGGGTACGTGCCGAACGACACGACCCTCGTGGTCGAACGGTTCCGCGACGAGCTCGGCGACTGGCGCATGATCATGCACTCGCCGTACGGCATGCAGGTGCACGCGCCGTGGGCCCTCGCGGTCGGGGCCCGGCTGCGGGAGCGGCACGGCATCGACGGCGACGCCATGGCGGCCGACGACGGCATCGTGGTGCGCATCCCGGAGACCGACGCGGAGCCCCCCGGAGCCGACCTGTTCGTCTTCGACCGCGACGAGCTCGAGGTCCTCGTGACCGACGAGGTCGGCGGCTCCGCGCTCTTCGCCGCCCGGTTCCGGGAGTGTGCGGCGCGGGCGCTGCTCCTGCCCCGGCGGAACCCCGGGCAGCGGTCGCCGCTCTGGCAGCAGCGCCAGCGGGCGTCCCAGCTGCTCGAGGTCGCGCAGAAGTACCCGACGTTCCCGATCGTGCTCGAGACCGTGCGCGAGGTGCTGCAGGACGTCTACGACGTGCCGGCGCTGCTCGGGATCGCGGACGACATCGCCGGGCGACGGATCAAGCTCGTCGAGACGGAGACCGAGCAGCCGTCGCCGTTCGCCCGGACGCTGCTGTTCGGCTACGTCGCCGCGTTCATGTACGAGGGCGACTCCCCGCTGGCCGAGCGGCGAGCGGCGGCGCTCTCACTCGACTCGACGCTCCTGGGCGAGCTGCTCGGACGCGCCGAGCTCCGTGAACTGCTCGACCCGGCCGTCATCGCGTCCGTCGAGCAGGACCTCCAGCGGCTCTCCCCCGACCGCCGGGCCCGTGACGCCGAGGGGCTCGTGGACGTCCTGCGGCTCGTCGGCGCGCTCGACCTCGACGAGCTCACGGCCCGCAGCTGGGTCGCCGACGACCGCGACACCGCGCCGGTCGCCGCTGCCTTGCAGACGCTCGAGCGCGATCGTCGGGTGCTGTCGTTCTCCCAGGCCGGCCAGACGCGGTGGGCCGTCATCGAGGACGCCTCGCGGTTGCGCGACGCCCTCGGGGTCCCCCTGCCCATCGGTGTGCCGACCGCGTTCGTCGAGCCCGTCGCCGACCCCCTCGGCGACCTCGTCGGCCGGTACGCACGGTCACACGGGCCGTTCTCCGCGCACGAGGCCGCAGCACGCCTGGGCCTCGGGGTCGCCGTCGTCCAGGACACCCTCCGCCGACTCGCCGCCGACCGCCGCGTGGTCGAGGGCGAGTTCCGCCCGGACCGACAGGGCGCGGAGTGGTGCGACGCCGAGGTGCTCCGCCGCATCCGCACGAAATCGCTCGCCGCGCTCCGGCACGAGGTCGAGCCGGTGTCGCCCGACACCCTCGCCCGCTTCCTGCCCGCGTGGCAGCACGTCCACACTCCCGGCGCCCGCGGCGGTCTGCGTGGCATCGACGGCGTGCTGCAGGTCCTCGACCAGCTCGCCGGGGTCGCACTGCCCGCCAGTGCGTGGGAGTCGCTCGTCCTGCCCTCGCGCGTGACCGACTACACCCCGTCGATGCTGGACGAGCTGACGGCCACCGGTGAGGTCCTGTGGTCCGGCGGCGGGACCCTGCCGGGGAACGACGGCTGGGTGCGGTTCCACCTCGCCGAGACGGCGGACACCACCCTGGCGGAGCCGGACGGGGGCGAGACGACCGAGCTGCAGCGCGACGTGCTCGGAGCCCTCGCCGGCGGCGGCGCGTACTTCTTCCGGCAGCTCGCACAGGCCGTCGGCAGCACCGACGACAAGGCCCTCGGCACCGCGCTCTGGGACCTCGTGTGGGCGGGGCAGATCACGAACGACACCCTCGCGCCGCTCCGGTCCGTGCTCGCCGGCAAGGCGAAGAGCACGAGCACGCCGCGGACCCGCGCCTACCGCGGGCGTCGCCGGCCCACCCTGCCGAGCCAGTCCGGACCACCGACGGTCGGCGGTCGCTGGTCGATCCTGCCCCTCGCACAGTCCGACGCCACCGTCCGCGCCGCCGCGACCGCCGAGCAACTGCTCGAACGCTACGGGGTCGTGACCCGCGGTGCCGTGCAGGTCGAGGGCGTCCGGGGCGGGTTCGCCGGGGTCTACCGCGTGCTCGCCCGCTTCGAGGAGTCCGGCCGAGCACGTCGCGGCTACTTCGTCGAGGGCCTCGGCGCCGCACAGTTCGCGACGGGCCCGACGGTGGACCGGCTCCGGACGTTCGCGCGCGACCTCGACGACGACGAGCGTGCCGACCCGGAGCGTGACCGGCAGGCGATCACCCTCGCCGCCACCGACCCCGCGAACCCGTACGGGGCGGCGTTGCCGTGGCCGACCGACGCGTCGGGCGCCGGCACGGACAGCGCCGCGGTGACGAGTGCCGGGGTCGGCACCGATCCCGCGTCCGGGGCCGGCACCGTTCCCCCGTCCGGGGCCGGGGTGCCGGACAAGCAGTCGGGGCGCGGACACCGTCCAGGGCGCAAGGCGGGTGCGCTCGTGGTCCTCGTCGACGGCGCGCTCACCGTCTACGTCGAACGCGGCGGGAAGTCGGTCCTGACCTTCAGCGACGACCCGGGTGACCTCGCCGCCGCTGCCGTGTCGATCGCGTCGACGGTGCGCCGGGGCCTCGGCAAGCTGTCGGTCGAACGGGTCGACGGCGCCTTCGTGCTGGAGGCCCCGCTCGGCCAGGCGCTCCGTGACGCCGGGTTCACCGCCACACCGCAGGGGGTGCGACTCCGTGCCTGAGGGCGACACCGTCTACCGGGCCGCCCACCGGCTGCACGCCGCACTCGCCGGCAAGGAGCTCACCCGCAGCGACTTCCGCGTACCGGCGTTCGCGACGCTCGACCTCGTGGGCCGCACGGTCGACGAGGTCGTCCCCCGCGGCAAGCACCTGCTGCACCGGATCGGCGACCTGACCGTGCACTCGCACCTGAAGATGGAGGGCCGTTGGGACGTCTACGCCCCCGGGGAGCGGTGGCGGCGGCCCGCGCACCAGGCCCGTGTCGTGCTCGACGCCGCCGACGTCTCGACGGTGGGCTTCACGCTCGGCATCCTCGAGGTGGTCCCCCGGGAGCAGGAGCCGGAGATCGTCGGGTACCTCGGCCCCGACCTCCTCGGGTCCGACTGGGACGCGGACCTCGCGCTCGCGAACCTCACGCGGGACCCGGAGCGGCCGATCGGGCTCGCCCTGCTCGACCAACGTGTGCTCGCGGGGCTCGGCAACGTCTACCGCGCCGAACTCTGCTTCCTCCGCGGCGTGCTGCCGACCCGTCCGGTCGGGCAGGTCGCCGACCCGGCACGGGTGATCGCCCTCGCGAGCCGACTCATCGCGGCGAACCGTGACCGCAACGCGCGGGTGACGACCGGTGTGGACCGCCCGGGTCGCCGACTGTGGGTCTACGGACGCGCCGGCAAGCCCTGTCTGCGCTGCGGAACGCCGATCCGCCGGGGCGAGCTCGGCGAGTCCGAGCTCACGCTCCGGGACACCTACTGGTGCCCCCGCTGCCAGAGCTGACGACCGATCCGGTCAGCGGTCCGCCGCGATCACAACACGCTGCTCGACCGAGCGCGCCGCGCCGGGGTCGTCCGCGAACGCGGTCGGCATCGGCGACGCACCACGCTCCTCGTCCGAGCCCGCGTCCCGCGTCCCGCGTCCCGCGTCCCGCGCTGCACGGTTGACGGGCCAGAGCGGACCGTCGAAGCACGCGGAGGTGGGGTCGGACGTCGGCGTCGGCGCACCCGACCAGGAGGACGGCGATGACGGCTGCCCCCGGGGACGCAGCCACGGTCGTGGTTCGGTTCAGCATGACCTCGCCGCTGCGTCGGGTCCGGTCGCAGGTCCCTCAGGTCGGTCCGTCTTGCGCGGTCCGGGTCACCGTGGCGGGTGCAGGTGCTCCGCGGCCGTCGCCCGGACGGCTTCGGTGACGCGCTCGAGCATCGGCGACGCCAGGTTCCACCGCTGCCACCACAGCGCGACGTCCGCCCTCCGTCCGGGCACGAGTTCGACGAGCTCGCCGCGGTCGAGCGGGTCGGTGCACTGCGCCTCGGGGAGGAGGCCCCACCCGAACCCGAGCCCCACGGCCCGGGCGAAGTCCGCCGAGGTCGGGACGAAGTGCCGTGGCCCGCGGGGTGCGTGCCCGAGGACCCGTCGGAGGTACCCCTGCTGCAGGTCGTCGGCACGGTCGTAGTCGACGAGGGGCACGCGGTCCAACCGGTCGAGCACGCGTCGCTCGCTCGCCGTCGTCGGGTCGATGTCCGCGAGGTACCGGTCGACGAACGACGGGGCCGCGACCGCCCGGTAGCGGTCGACGCCGAGGGCGACGGACGAGCACCCCTGGACGGGGTCGGCCTCGGCCGTCACGGCGGCCATCACGGTGCCGGCGCGGAGCAGCTCCGCAGTGCGGTCCTGGTCTTCGCGGTGCAGGTCGAAGACGACCTCGGTCTCGGCGCGCACGAGGGCGAGCGCGTCGAGGAACCAGGTGCCGAGGGAGTCCGCGTTCACCGCGAGGGGGATCGACGGGACGGTCCCGGTCTCGCCGTCGAGCGCCCGGGCCGTCTCGTCATCGAGCAGTCGCGCCTGCCGTGCGTGCCGGAGGACGATCTCCCCCGCGGCGGTGGGCGTGACCGGGGTCGTCCGGCGCAGGAGCACCCGGCCCACCTGCTGCTCCATCGCCTTGATCCGCTGGGACACCGCGGAGGGGGTGACGGCGAGCGCCCGGGCCGCAGCGTCGAGCGTGCCGTGGTCGACCGCGGCGAGGAGGGTCTCGAGGTGCTCACGCTGGAGGCGGATCATCAGCACAGCTTACGGTGGTGCAGGAACGTGAACTGGGCTTCAGGCAGTTCGACGCCTAGCGTCGGAGGGTGATCGTCCCGCTCCTCTCCGGTCTCGGCACCGGCCTCGCCCTCATCGTCGCCATCGGTGTGCAGAACACCTACCTGCTGCGACTCGCGGTGTCCGCCGGCCTCCGCGTGGTCGCTGCTGCGGTGGTGGTCTGTGCCGCATCCGACGCCGTCCTCATCGTCGCAGGCGTGCTCGGGGTGGGTGCCGTCGTGGAGCGGTTCCCGGTGGCGCTCGTGGTGGTGCGCTTCGTCGGCGCGGCGTTCCTCGTGGCGTACGGTGTGCTCGCGGCGCGGCGGGCACTCCGTCCCGTGGGGCAGGCGCTCCGGCTCGAGGACGCGGCGGACCCGGCCGAGGGGACCGCGCCCCTCGTCGGACATCGCGCCCTGCCGGACCGGGGCGCGGTGTCCGCCGCGGGGCGCGAAGCACAGCCCGCCGCGCCCGTCGCCACCGCCGCGCCCGTCGCCGCGCCCACCGCGACGAAGGCGACCACGGTCGGCCGCGCGACGGCAGCACTCGACCCGACCACGTCGACGACGGGGGCAGCGCGGACGGGGCGTGCCGCGCCTCCAGGCCGGGCGGTGACCGCGCGCGCCGCGGTGGCCACCATGCTCGTCTTCACGTGGGCGAACCCGCACGTGTACCTCGACACGCTGGTCTTCCTCGGCTCCGTGGCGAACCAGCAGGGACCGGTCGAACGGTGGCCGTGGACGGTCGGAGCTGTCCTCGCGAGCTGCGTGTGGTTCGCCGCGGTCGGCTTCGGCGGACGGCTGCTCCGGCCGCTCTTCGCGAAGCCGCTCACCTGGCGGGTGTTCGACGGCCTCGTGGCGGTCGTGATGCTCGGCTTCGGGATCGCGCTCGTCGTCGGCGCGTGACACGGTGCGGCCTGCGGCCGCACGACCGAAGTCGGCTCGAACCACGGGTTCCGCTGGTTCGAGCCGACTTTCGTTCTGCGGACGCGTCCCGCAGGACGCGCCGAGCGCGCTACCGCAGCGCCTGACCCACCCGGCTGTGCCGACGGCTGTAGCCGAAGTAGACGGCGAAGCCGATCGCGAGCCAGATCACGAAGCGGATCCAGGTCTCGACCTCGAGGTTGAGCATCAGCCAGAAGCACAACGCCGCGGAGAGGATCGGCAGCACCGGCGACCACGGCACCCGGAAGGCCCGCGGAGCATCCGGCCGCGACCGGCGCAGCACGACGATGCCGATCGACACGAGCACGAACGCGGACAGCGTGCCGATGTTGATCATGCCCTCGAGCTTGTCGACCGCGGTGAACCCGGCGATGAAGGCCACGACGATCCCCGCCACGACCTGCACCCGCACCGGGGTCTGCGTCTTCGGGTTCGTCTGCGAGAACCAGCGCGGCAGCAGACCGTCACGGCTCATCGAGAACACGATGCGCGACAGGCCGAGCAGCAGGACCATGACGACGGTGGTCAGCCCGATGAGCGACCCGATGGCGATGATGCCGGCCGCCCAGGGCAGCCCGACGATGTCGAACGCGGACGCCAGGGAGGGCGCGTCCTCCTGCGCGAGCCGCTGGTAGGACACCATGCCGGTGATGACGATGCTGACGCCGACGTAGAGCAGCGTCACGATGCCGAGACCGATGAAGATGCCGCGGGGCAGGGTCTTCTGCGGGTTCTCGGTCTCCTCGGCGCTCGTCGCGACGACGTCGAAGCCGATGAAGGCGAAGAACACCAGCGACGCGGCCGCGAGCAACCCGAAGACGCCGTACTGGGCCGGGGCCTGCCCGGTGACGAAGGACACGAGCGACTGCGTCAGCACGCCGCCCTCGGCACCCTTGGACGCCTCGGCCGGCGGCACGAAGGGCGTGAAGTTGGCGGCCTTGACGAAGAACGCGCCGGCGACGATCACGAAGACGACGATCGCGACCTTGATGACGGTGATCACCGCGGACACCCGGGACGACAGCCGCGTCCCGAACGCGAGCAGCACCGTGAAGACGCCGACGATGAGGACCGGGCCCCACGTGAAGCCGATCGGGCCGAGCTGGATCGTGGAGGGCAGGTCCACGCCGAACACCCCGAACGCGGTGCTGAGGTAGATGCCCCAGTACTTCGCGATCACGGCGCTGGCCGTCAGGGTCTCGAGGATCAGGTCCCAGCCGACGATCCAGGCGAGCAGCTCGCCCATGGTCGCGTAGGTGAAGGTGTACGCGGAGCCGGCGACGGGGATCGTGGACGCGAACTCGGCATAGCACATGATCGCGAGGCCGCACGTGACGGCCGCGAGGACGAACGACACGATGACGCTCGGCCCGGCGAAGTTCGCGGCGGCGTTCGCGCCGACGGAGAAGATGCCGGCGCCGACCGCGACCGCGATCCCCATCGCGGCGATGTCGAACGTCTTGAGGGACCGCTTGAGCGAGCGGCCCTGCTCTTCGGAGTCGGCGAGGGAGGCCTCGATCGACTTGACACGGAGCGGTGTTGCCATGGGGTGGATCCCGTCATCGGCTGGCGGCGGACCCCGTGAGGGTACTGGTGTACCACCCCGACACGCAAAGCGTCCGCGCGGACGGTCCTTCCACCACGGAACGGCCGGGAGGCTCGGCTCGCCTCCGTGGGGCAGGTGCCGCCCGGCGGTGGCTCGCGTCAGGCCGCGCGGGTCCAGTCCCGCAGGAAGCGTGCGCCCGCCTCGTCGTGGATGACGCCCTCAGGAGCGGTGAGCACCGGGTAGGACGTCGCCGGGACCCCGTCGGCCGGCCGGACGTCGACGTGGGCGACGTCGTGGCCGTTCGCGTGCAGCCAGTCCGCCATCGCGTAGTCGCTGCGGGAATCGCCCATCGTCCGCCACGCGACCGGCAGTTCCCCGTCGGCCGCGAGGAGCTCGAGCGACCGCTCGGCCCCGAGGTCCTTGCCGCTCCGGTCCGACTCGACGTCGGTGGAGATGATCGTCGGGTCGATGCGCCACGCGACGCTGCCGTCCGCTGCCGGTCGGACGTCGTCGAGCCGGCGGACCCCGAGTCCCCGGCGCACGAGCGCTCCCATGGCCTTCGCGTCGAACTCCGGCTGCCGCTCGAGGTACGTGGCGTTCGGCACCTCCACCCGCTGCTCGATCGAGACCATCGCGCGCTTCGTCTCGTCGAAGAACACCAGGTCCGCGTACTCGGCGCGCACCAGCTCCCGCATCTCGTCGGCGTAGTCGCGGGGCAGTGCGAGGTCCTCGGCGACGGTGAGCTCGCCCATGCCGCCCTCGTACTGCGGTCCGATCGAGCACCAGACCGCGCCCTTCTCGCACACGGCGTGCACGCGGCCACCCTCGGCCAGCCCACCGGCGAGGAGCGGCGCCACGACCTCGGAGCGGATGAACGCGTCGCTGCGGCCGGTGTTGAAGACGATCGGGATGCCCTCCGCCGCGAGGGCGACGAGGTCGTGGACGATGCTCGGGATCGCGATCGTCCGGGTCACCGGACTGGCGATCGGGCCGTCGACGTCGAGCAGGAGTCCGAGACGGGGTGCGGTCACGGGACCATCTTCGCAGGAGTGCAGCGCCCCGGAGGACGGGGCACGGTCACCGCCCGGGCGCCCCCGGCCGTGCGGCGCCCACGAACCGGTCGATCGTCCGCCGCACCACGGTGGGCTCCGGACGGTGCCACTGCCCCGGCAGCTCGAGGTGCACGGCCCCCGGGACGGCCTCCGCCAGCGCCCGAGCGGCCTCACGCATGAAGTCCGGACCGCGATCGCCGGACGCGACGAGCACCGGGACCCCCACCGAGGCGGCGATGCGCTCCGGGATGGCGAGCCCGTTCAGGACGCGGACGTCGCGCGGCAGCACGTGAGCGTCACCGAGCAGGGCCGACCACACCCCCGGTCGGAGCCGGAGCAGGGCGACCTGACCCATCGGCACGCCGAGGACGTGCGCGAGGAACGCCCGCACCGTCTGGGACCGGCGTCCCGCCGCGACGTGCTCGTCGAGCAGGTCCGCGAACACGACGTCGTCGACGTGGTGTTCGACGCTCGCCCGGAACGGCGGCTCGAAGAGCACCGCGCGGCTGATCGGCACCCCCGCGGCCAGGCCGTGGAGGACCACCCCTGCGCCGACGCAGTTGCCGTACGCCGTCACCGGACCGGGCACCGACCCGGCGACCGCGCGGAGGTCGTCGACCTCGCGCTCGATCGCCCACGGCGCGGTGTCGCCCGACGCACCGCGCCCCCGCCGGTCGTAGGTGACCACGCGGTAGGAGTCGGCGAGCGCTGCGACGAGCCGCTCGAGGTACGGGGTCCCGCGGTGGTCGAACGCGCCGCCCACGACGACGAGCGCCGGCCCGCTGCCGGTCTCCGTCACCGCGAGCGCGGTGCCGTCCGCGGACACGACGGTCCGGTCGACGGTCCGGGGCGGGACGGGAGGGTGCATGTGGTCCTCGAGAGGTCGTGCGACGGCGGTTCGCCGGGTCCTCGGGACGGACCGTGCGGGAGGTGTCCTGCGAGCATGGCAGGCCGG
>NZ_BACW01000273.1:0-13695 GCF_000333315.1 Curtobacterium sp. B8 | reverse complement strand
TCCCGGCCGTCAGCCGGTCACCAGATGACAGCGATGAGCACGTTCGCGATGGCGAGCGCGCCGGCGGAGTGGAAGAACGGCAACGCGGCCTTGTCCTTCGCCTGCCCGGCGTCCGCACGCTTCTGCCGCGACCGAGCGACGAACGCGAGCACGAGCGCACCGGAGGTCCCGCACACTCCGATGCCGTGGACACGCGAACGGACGCACCGGCGACCCACGTCGACGCTTCTCCGCACGGCGACGCCATCCCCTCGGCCGGCACCTCCGACCACGCCGGCCCCCGCGGGGTGCAAGGCAACGCGGGTGTGCCGCAGGACGGGGGCGCTGCCACGTCGCCGCACCAGACCGGGACGACGCCCGACGCGACGACCGTCCGCTCCGACGTGGGCCACGTCCAGAGCCCGACCTCGGCGGACGTCCACGCTGCAGAGACGCACGTCGTCGGTTCGTCGCCAGGAGCCGACCAGGTTCGCGCTCCGGGACCGGATGGGCCCCTCCCATCGCACGACGCAGCAGCGCCCGCCGCCCTGTCGTCGGAAGCGGAGCGCACCGCTCCTGCAGACCGCGATGCGTCAGCGCCCGTAGAGCACGTGACGCATGAGCACGCGGCTGCAGCCGGAACGGCCGTGGCTGGGACTGCCCTGTCGTCACACCCCGGCATCCTCCGCACGGACTCGAGTGCCGTACGTTTCGAAAACCCGTCTGCGTCAGCGGGGACACTCGGACACCACGGCGGGACCGGGAACGGCAGCGCTACAGGGGGCAGCGGACGACGCCCCCTCCAGGTCGAGTTCTCGGAGGAAGCGGTTGCCCACGACGCTGCTGCCTACCGATCGGAGCTGGACGCCCGGCTGCACGACCACGGCTTGTCACGACGCGAGTTCCGACGTCTGGTGAGCAAGCCGATACACCGACTGAGCGCGGACGAGATGGACACGCTCATCGACATCCGAGACGGGCTCGACCCGATCCGATCCGGCGACGTCATCCAGAAGGTGATGCCCCTCAAGCAGGCGATCGACATGGTGTCGGACATCACGAACGGTGACGTCGGGTACTACGCGCAGAAGGGCGTCCCCGGCTTCATCGCGAAGTTCGCGCATCTCACCGCGATCTCGAACCACGGCCCCATCACGCCCCTGCGGGTGTTCCAGAAGCTCGGACTCGGGTACAACACGACCGCGTTCCCGTCGCCCAGCACCAACCCGATCCATGGTGTCCGGATGCGAACGGAACCCGGCTTCGACGGTAGCGGCACGCCCACTTCGGACGTGTACGACCGGATGCTCCCGCTGCGCACGATCCGCGGCTGGATGCAGGACGGGACCATCGACGAGCACCAGTGGAACGCGATGTCGATCCCCGAGCGCCGCGATCGACTCCAGCACCTCGTCGACCGTGTCGCCGACACCGACCTCCGGATCAAGCTCGGCGCCGCGCTCGAGAGGAACTCGTCGCGAACGTTCACCTCGTTCGACCCGTTCCGCGGCAACGGGTGGGCGGGCCACTACGAGCACTACACGCCCGAGGTCGAACTCCGTCAGAACACCCCGTTGACGCCCGGCGCGGAGCTGTGGCGGTACAACGTCGACGGAACGCAGGAGATCCTGGCGAAGTGGGACGGCGTCCGATGGCACATGATCTGAGCCCTGTCCTCGGCTCTGTCACATCGGCGTGGATCGGGACCGAGCTGGTCGCGACCGGCCGCCTCGGACCACTCACCCCGGCGGACGAGGACGTGATCATCCGAGACGAGGTGCCCGTGCGTGTTCCCCGCGCCGATCTGACGCTCGTCAGTCGCCGCACGATCGGGTGGTGGAAGGGCCTCCTGGTCGACGTTCAGGCTGCGCACGACGGAACGCTGACCGTGTGGGGGTCGATCGCGAAGGGCGACCCTCCTCTCCCCGCTGAAGCCGACGAGGAACGCGGCAGGTTCAGTGCTCACCTCGTCGACGGCAGCGAGTTGTTCGCCGTCCGTTCATTCACCGATCAGCTCCGATTCGACGAGTCGCCGGAGTCGGAGTCCCTCGGACCGTTCGCAGGCGACGTCGCGCTCCGCGGGTTCGATGTCGTCCCGGCCTCCGCGGACGCACCGTGCGACGGTGTACTCGTCGGACTCGACGGGTCAACGGTGTCCTCGGACCGGGCGCTGACCTGGCGTCGGCAGCTCGGGGAGCGCCATGAGAGCGACGCCGAGCGACTCCGGCTTGACGGCTCCGCGGTCCTCACGGCTCTTTCCCCGTACTCCAGGCCGGACGGGACGGTGCCTTCCAGCGGCGAGTTCTGGATCGGAAATCAGGTCCGGGTCGGCTGGCTCGATCGATCCGGATTCAGTCGGACCGCCGACGTCACGCGCAGCTGGGACCGACCAAGTGGGTCGGCTGCCATCATGGCGGGCACGTACGTGCAGACCGAGCGCGGGTGGTTTCCCGGCGCGATCCGGGACGAGGGCGCCCTGCTGCACTCCTGGGCTCCGACGTCCCCTGGCCGTGCCTGGGAGCCCCGGCCGTCGAGCCTCATGACGAACCAGTCGCGTTCCGAGGCGCGGATCACGAGGGACGCCGTCGTCGGCCATGCCACCGTCCGCACCACCGCGACGGTGAGCGGCGTGTCGGTCCAGGTCGAACATCATTGGAATGCTGCCGCTTGGGCGACCGTCGAGGTCCGAGCTCTCGACGGTCGTCGACGAACGATCCACGCCGCTGACGGCGCCGCGATCCGTTTCGTCGAGCGAGAAGGCAGCGTCACGGCGTTCGTCCGGCCAGAGGACCTCGACGACCTCGAGTCCGAGCAGGTCGCGTGACGGTGCTCCTCAGCTTCGAGGTCGGAGCGATCCGGACCCTCTCCGGTCACTAGCACCTAGCCTAGGAGCGGTACGACACGACGACGAGGGGACCCCACCGTGACTGGCACGATCATGCAGAAGGCGATCACACCGCAGGTGAGCGACGCGTTCTTCAACGGGCAGCTCGAGCGCTTCGGCGGGTACGTCATCCCTCTGGCCGCCACGAGTGGACTCGAGCGGATCGAGGACCTGATCGCGGTGCACGGGCTCGGGTTCCCCGGCAGTCCCTTCGCGCCCGACATGCCGCACCTCGACGTCGTCCGGTTCGAGGCGACGCCGGAACTCTTCGTCCGTCCGGCCATCGGTGGCTCGGACGCACGCACCGCCGAGGCGCTCGGGGCCCTGTGGGTCGACCGCGAGCCGTTCACAGGCACCGGCTTCGTCCCCAACGACCTGGACCGCATCGTCGAGCTCAACTGGATGCCGTCGCACCGCGTCCCGTTCGGTGCTGAGATCTGGCGCTACACCGGGGACGGACAGGAGACCTGGGTCGCCCGGTACGCCGGCGTGCACATCGGCTGGGTGTACCGCGACGACCTGCAGGCGGGTCGGCCAGCGCTCCAACGACCGATCTCGATGTTCGGGGGCGGGATCGCATCCGTGGGCGGGACGAAGTACGTCGCCGACCTGATCGACGGAACGCACGTCGCGATCGTTCGGCTGGACCCGTCAGCCGAGCAGGCTGGGTTCGTCCAGACCGGTCCTGGCGTGTGGGCCACGGTGGTCCCGGTGGAGGACGTGCAGGAGTACTACGAGCTGGACGTCAGGCTGCGCTGGGCGGGCCTCGACCTCCGCGTCGTGGACGAGACCGTCGCCGAGTCCGGCGAAGCAGCAGTCATGGCGATGTCCCTGCAGCACGACTACCGCTTGAACGAGGGACTGCAGCTGGTCAAGCTCGACGCCGACTGGTACGAGGCCATGCTCCCGAAGAGCGCGCTCGCATCCGCCGAGTTCCGCCAGACGATGCTCCCGAGCTGGCCCGGCGCAGACACGACGGTCGCGTGAGCCGGAGCGACTCGCAGGACCGCCGAACGGCCGCCGCACCAATCGCGGGCGATGTACAGGACCCGACCCGCGCCTCCAGGCCGACAGCAGCACCCCGCTGACGCCGGTCACCACGCGATCTGCACAACTGACGAAAACAAGGATTCGGCGTGCCGAATCCTCTGGCACACTGGTCCCCATGACCGACACCGCGACCCGCCCCGCCGAGGCGACCACCCCGCGGAAGCGCGCCGCCGGTCTCACGCTCCTCGGCCCGGCGTTCGTCGCGGCCATCGCCTACGTCGACCCCGGCAACGTCGCCGCGAACCTCACGGCGGGGGCGAAGTACGGCTACCTGCTGCTCTGGGTCCTCGTGGCCGCGAACGCGAGTGCCGTCGTGGTGCAGTACCTCTCGGCGAAGCTCGGGGTCGTCACGGGCAAGTCGCTACCGGAGCACCTGGGCCTGCGGATGCGGCGCACACCCCGGCTGCTGTTCTGGGCGCAGGCGGAGGTCGTCGCGGCCGCCACCGACATCGCCGAGGTCATCGGCGGCGCACTCGCGCTGCACCTGCTCTTCGGGCTGCCACTGGTCGCCGGCGGGGTGATCACGGGGGTGGTGTCGATGGTGATCCTGCTGCTGCAGAACCGGCGCGGGACCCGGGCGTTCGAGGCGGTCGTGACGGCGATGCTCGCGATCCTGACGGTGGGCTTCTGCGCCGGACTGCTCTTCGCGCAGGTGTCCCCGGCCGAGCTCGTCGCCGGACTGGTCCCGCGCTTCGAGGGGTCCGGCTCGGTGCTGCTGGCGGCGTCGATGCTCGGTGCGACGGTGATGCCGCACGCGGTGTACCTGCACTCCGCCCTCGCGCGGGACCGCCACGGGGACGTCCCGGCCGGGCCCGAACGGCGCCGGGTGCTCGTCGCGACGCGGTGGGACGTGGGACTCGCACTGGTCGTGGCGGGCGGGGTGAACATCTGCATGCTCGTGCTCGCCGCGGCGACGCTGCCCGGGGTCGAGGGGACGG
This sequence comes from Curtobacterium sp. B8, assembly GCF_000333315.1. Lineage (NCBI taxonomy): Bacteria > Bacillati > Actinomycetota > Actinomycetes > Micrococcales > Microbacteriaceae > Curtobacterium > Curtobacterium sp. B8. Next base: position 8,844 of record NZ_BACW01000273.1, on the reverse strand, counting down.
ACAGCATCCCGGGGGCGCAGGCGGCGATCGCGGCGAACGTCGGCCCGGTGGTGGGCGTGCTGTTCGCGGTGGGGCTGCTGGCGTCCGGGCTGGCCTCGACGTCGGTGGGCTGCATGGCGGGCGCCGAGATCATGAAGGGGCTGCTGCACGTGCAGATCCCGGTGGTGGTGCGGCGGCTCGTCACCCTGGTTCCGGCGATCGTGCTGCTCGCGGTGAACGCGGACGCCACGATGCTGCTCGTGGTGAGCCAGGTGGTGCTGAGCTTCGGGATCGCGTTCGCGATCGTGCCGCTGGTGGTCTACACCTCGCGTCGGAGCGTGATGGGCGGCGACGTGAACGCGATGCCCACCCGCGTGGTCGCAGGGGGCATCGCGCTGGTGATCGTGGCGCTCAACGTCGCACTGGTCTGGCTGACGCTGGCGGGCTGACGGGCACCTTCGCCCCACTCGCACCGTGCGAGGCGGGGCGAAGTCCGGGAGGCACCGCGCGCGCCTCGCACGGTGCGAGGGCGGCACAGCACGGTGCGAGGGCGGCACAGCACGGTGCGAGGTTTCGCGCACGGTGCGGGGCGCTGGCCCTCGCACCGTGCGCGATTCCTCGCACCGAGCGACAGCGCGCCCGCACCGAGCGACAGCGCGCCTGCGCCGCGTGCGCCAAGCGCGCCCCCGCGCCGCGCCCCCACCCGCCTACTCGACGACCTTGACGTCCTTCCAGAACGCGACGTAGCCCGAGTAGTCCTTGCCCACCCGGTCGAACGACGACGGGATCGGCGTCGGGTACGACCACGCCCGGTCCTGCAGCTGCTGCCCGTCGACGTTCACGGTGTAGTACTGCGTGTCGCCCTTCCACGGGCAGTGGTACTGCGTCGGGCTCTCGGTGAGGAGCTCGGTCTTCACGCTCGACGGCGGGAAGTACCAGTTGCCCTCGATCTGGATGAGGTCGTCCTTGTCGCTCTCCGCGATCACGGTGTCGCCGACGACTGCCTTCATGACGTGCTCCTTGCTCGGTCCGTTGACACCCCGGACGCTACGCCCGCAGGGTGACGAGTTCCCCACCGCGCGTCACGGCGGCGTGGACGACGGTCGGCTCGAGTGCCCGCGCCGCCTCCGAGGCCGACACGAGGTGCTTGACCGCACGCCGGAGCCCCGTGTACGCCGCACAGGCGGCAGCGGTCTCCGGCGAGGTGTGGTCGATCCCCTCCGCGGCGAGCGCGTCGGCGACGGCACCGGCCGCGAGGAGGTCCTCGACCGCGAAGTCCGGCGACTCGGGAGCGTCCCACGGCTCCCCCGCGGCGTCCGCCGCGTCTGAGTGGGCAGCGTGGTCGGTCCCGGCGGCGACGATCGCGACGACGCAGCGGTCACCGCGGTCGGCCTGGAGGCGCGTCACACGTCCGGCGATCGCGGTCGCGTTGCCGAGGTGGCCGAGCACCACCTCCGGGCCGTCGGGCAAGGCGGCGACGACCTGACGGAGCGCCTGGTCGTGGTGCTCGGACGTCGGGAGGACGTCGACCCACACGAGCAGGTGGGCGTCCTGCGCGATGCGCGCGGCGCCGGCGACGCCCCACGCGAACCGGACCTGGTACTGCTGCTGCGTGCGTGCTGCCACGCGCACCAGGGTAGCCGTCCACAGGCCCCTGTCCGTCTCCACAGGTCGTCGCCGGGGACGGCTCGGTGACGGGTGGTGACCGTAGGATTCCGTCTCATGGAGATCGCCCCCGTACCCACCCTGACCGGCGACCGCGTGACGCTCGAACCCCTCGGGTCGGAGCACGCGGACGACCTGCGGGCGGCGGTCACCGACGGCGACCTGTGGCGTACCTGGTACACCTCGATCCCGGCCCCGGCGCAGGTCGAGGCGGAGATCGAGCGCCGTCTCGCCGAGCACGAGGCGGGCCGGATGGTGCCGTTCGCCGTCCGTGACCGCCCGACCGGTCGCGTGGTCGGGTCGACGACGTTCATGAACGTCGACCGGGCGAACCGTCGCGTCGAGATCGGATCGACGTTCCTCGCCCGGTCGGCGCAGCGCACGGGCATCAACACCGAGGCGAAGCTGCTGCAGCTCTCGCACGCATTCGAGTCGTGGCAGTGCATCGCCGTCGAGTTCCGGACGCACTTCCACAACCAGCAGTCACGGGCGGCGATCGAGGGCCTCGGCGCGAAGCAGGACGGCGTGCTCCGGAGCCACCAGATCGGCCGTGACGGCACCCTGCGCGACACGGTCGTGTTCTCGATCACGGCGGCCGAGTGGCCGACGGTCCGGATGTCGCTGGCCGAGCGGCTGCGGCGGCACGACCGGGCCGAGGGCTCGCGCCGGCGCACTGCACGCCACGCCTGAGCCGGCGTCCGGCGTCAGCAGGGCTGCGCGCGCCCGTCACAGTCTGCCCGCGTAGCGTCGATCGCATGCACGTGGGTCTCCGAACCGTCCTCGACGCACCGGTCGACGCCGTCCGTGACGCGCTCCTCTCGCCGTCCGTGATGGTCGCGGTCACGAAGCCGTTCCTCCGCTACCGGTCACGGGCGCCCCAGGGCTTCCCGGAGCGCTGGACGCCCGGCACACCGCACCCGATCGCCGCGGACGCCTTCGGCCTGTTCCCGAGCGGCGACACCCACGTGGACATCGACCTGTACGAGGTGCAGGGCGTCACGGTGCAGCGCGACAACGGCGGCGGGGTGTCGGGGCTGTTCGGACGGATGACGATGGCGCACCGGATGGCGACCGTCGACCTCGGCGACGGCACGACCCTGCTGCTCGACCGGCTGACCTACCGGATGCGGCCCGCGTTCCTCGGTCTCCTGCTCTGGCCGGGCATGTGGGTCATCTGGCAGTGGCGCGCCCTGCGGATGCGACAGCTCGCCCCGACGTGGCGCCGCCCGGCGTGACCGCGTGTCCCGGCTCCGACCCGCCCGACCCGCGGGGTCGTGCTGGCACCGGCGAGCGCGCCGGGCGTAGCCTGAACGGGTGAGCGACCTGCGAGCAGGACACGAGCCCCGGACCGTCGACGCGTCCGTCGACCCGACGGTCGCGACCACCCTCGCGACGATCGACTGGCGCCGGATGACGTTCGATCTCTACCGGCGGGTCCGCGCGACACCGGACCCGGAGACCGCGCACGCGATGTGGCGCGAGACGCGGGACGCGATGTACGCCGACCACCCGGCCTCACCGCTGCTGCCCGAGGACGCGGCCGACTTCGAGTCGCTGCCGGTCCCCACCTACGACCCGGACTGGCGCTTCCGTGCGCGCATCGAACCGACGGAGCCGCAGGCGATGGACGTCGAGACGGGCACGGACGGCATCGTGCACTTCGACCGTCTCGGCGTGGTGCGGATCCCGGGTGTCGGCTCGCTCGACGTGTGGTCGCACGGCGGCTACGCGGGCGGCATCTTCGTCCCGGTGAAGGACGCCAGCGCGGGGAAGGCCCGCGGCACCTACGGCGGTGGCCGCTACCTGCTCGACACGATCAAGGGCGCGGACCTCGGCGGCGACGGCGACGAGCTCGTGCTCGACTTCAACTTCGCGTACAACCCGTCCTGCGCGTACGACCCGGCGTGGGCGTGCCCGCTCGCTCCCCCGGGCAACACCGTGTCCGTCCCCATCCCCGTCGGCGAGCAGTACGACTTCTAGCGAGGTGCAGATGAACGGTCTGGTGGCACTCGACCGCGGCGGCAGCGTCCCGCCGTTCGAGCAGGTCCGGGCGCAGATCGCAGCGCAGATCCAGGCGGGCTACCTCGTCGACGGCGAGCGGCTCCCGAGCGTCCGTGGGCTCGCGGACGAGCTGGGACTCGCGGCGGGCACGGTCGCGCGGGCGTACCAGCTGCTGGAGGAGGCCGGGCTGGTGCACACCGCACGGGGCGCCGGAACGCGGGTGGTCCGGCCGGCGGCGGTCCCGCCCGAGGTCGCCGAGGCGGCACAGGCGCTCGCGGTGGCCGCGCGGGGTGCCGGGCTGTCGGCGGACCAGGCAGCCGCCGCCGTGCACGAGGCCTGGCCCGCCTGACGCGACCGTCGAGGCGGGGGCGTCCGCGCCTCCCGGCCGACCAGGCGCCCGATCACGTGACCGGCGGGGCGGGAGCGACCCGAGCCTCCCGGCCGACCGTGCCGCGGCACGGCGTCAGCAGTGCTCGAACACGTACGCGTCGTCGCGCGGCGTCACGAGGTCGCGGTCCCGGAGGATCGTCATCGCCGGCCGCTTCGTCGACGCGCACACCCTGGACCACGGCCGCCTGCTGTTGTCGGTGTACTCGACGTCGATGACGCGCTTCCCGTACGCCTTCGTGTAGGCGCCGCACTCCTGGTAGACGAAGCACTCCTCGGCGACGACGAAGTCGAAGCCGGTCTGCTTCCGTCCCGACGCCCCGAGCTGCGGGGTGTTCTTCTGCCCGACCGCGAGCTGCTTGCCGTGCCCGACCCGCACGAGCGCGGCGGCGAGCGCGAGGTTCCCGGAGCGGGTGAGCTTGCCCTTCGACCGTGTCCACGAGTCGAGGTTGTCGAACTCGACGGCGTCGAAGCCCCGCTCGGCGCACCGGGCGACCGTCTTCGTCAGCACCCGCACGATCGTCGCCCGCTTGGCTCCGGTCGTGGTGTCGAGGAGCATCTCGTCCGGCCAGTCCGGGTCGGACACCGGCGTGCCCTTCCGGTCACGGAGGATCGCCGTGGGGTGGTCCCGCTTCCACATCGCCGCGTCCTCCGGCTGGGTCTGGAACCCGTTGACGTAGCAGATCGAGTACGTCCCCGTCGCCGGGCGTGCGGTGCTGTCGCGCTCGACGATGGTGACGCCCCGCGGCGGGGTGTACGAGCCACCGAGCTGGTAGTCGGGGACGCCCGAGGTCGGCAGGTTCCGGTACGAGGACGCGGGTGCAGCGGTGGCGCAGGACGCCGTGCCGAGGACCGCGACGAGCGCGGTGGCGACGGTCAGGAGGACGGTTCCGGAGCGCACCCCCGAATCCTCCCACGCGGTCGGCGAACGCGCAGGACCCCCGGTCCGAGGGGGTCGTCCGCTATGCTTGCGGTACTCGAGGCGCCGATCGCCTCGTGCGTCGTACGGACGCCCCGACTCCCGACCACCTGCGTGGTCGATGATCGAGCACCTCACGAAGGTGCCCAGGCTTCTCTGCTGCGGCGACTGCGCCAGCCACCACCGGCGGCGCGCATCCCGCCCGCGCACTGCATCGCACGTGCGCCCACAGCCGGCCCGACCGGCTGGGAAGGTCACGATGACCGAGACCATGCAAGACACCCGTTTCTCCGACCTCGGCGTCCCCGCGCCGATGGTCGACGTCCTCGCCCAGCAGGGCAAGGAGACCGCGTTCCCGATCCAGGCCGACACCCTCCCGGACTCGCTCCGCGGCAAGGACGTGCTCGGCCGCGGTCGCACCGGCTCCGGCAAGACCATCGCGTTCGCGATCCCGCTCGCCGCGCGCCTCGCCGCCAGCGGCCGCAAGCGTCGCGCCGGACGCCCGCGCGCCCTCGTGCTCGCCCCGACCCGTGAGCTCGCGACCCAGATCGACGCGACCCTCGCGCCGCTCGCCAAGGCAATGGGCCTGAACACGACCACCATCTTCGGCGGCGTCGGTCAGGGCCGTCAGGTCGACGCCCTGCGCGGCGGCGTGGACGTCGTCGTCGCGTGCCCGGGCCGGCTCGCCGACCTCATGCAGCAGGGCCACGTGAACCTCGGCGACATCGAGGTCACCGTCCTCGACGAGGCGGACCACATGGCCGACATGGGCTTCCTGCCGGGCGTGACGAAGATCATGCAGGCGACACCCGAGCAGGGGCAGCGACTCCTGTTCTCCGCGACGCTCGACAACGGCGTGGACAAGCTCGTCAAGAAGTTCCTGCACGACCCGGTGATGCACTCCGTCGACGAGGCGAACAGCCCCGTCGAGGCGATGACCCACCACCTGTTCGAGGTCCCGGACGCCGACGCGAAGAAGGACCTCGTCCGGACGCTCGCCTCGGGCTCCGGTCGTCGCATCATGTTCATGCGCACGAAGCACCACGCGAAGCGCCTGGCGAAGCAGCTCACCAGCTCGGGCATCCCGGCGGTCGACCTGCAGGGCAACCTGTCGCAGGGCGCCCGGGAGCGTAACCTCGCCAAGTTCTCCTCCGGTGAGGCGCTCGTCCTCGTCGCCACCGACGTCGCCGCCCGCGGAGTGCACGTCGACAACGTCGAGCTCGTCGTCCACGTGGACCCGCCGACCGAGCACAAGGCGTACCTGCACCGTTCGGGCCGCACCGCGCGCGCCGGGTCCTCGGGCGACGTGGTGACGATCTCGCTGCCGGCCGAGCGCCGCGACGTCGCACAGATGATGCGCGCCGCGGCGATCAAGGTCGCGCCGCAGCAGGTCATGTCTGCCTCGCCGGCCGTCACCGAGCTCGTCGGCGAGGTCGCTCCGATCCGCCACGTGGCCCCGGAGCAGCCGGCCCAGCAGCAGCGCGCGCCGAAGCAGCGCTCGGTCGAGTCCGAGGGCACGGGCGGCGGTCGTCGCCGTGGCCGCGGCGGTCGGTCGGGAGGCACGGCCCAGGCCGCGCAGTCCGCATCCGCCACCGGGGCGGCCGGCTCCGGCACCCGCCGTGGTGGTCGCCCGGCGGAGGCTGAGGGCGGTCGCGGCGGGCAGCGCACCGAGGGTGGCCGTGGCGCGCAGCGCTCCGACGCCTCGGGCGGGCGTCGCGGGGGCCGCGGGTCCGAAGCCGCCGCGTCCGGCGGTCAGCGCCGCGGCGGCAGCCGCCGAGCCTCGAGCGACGTCGTCCGGGGCGGTTCCGCGCCGGTGTGGTCGTCCGAGGGTGGCTACGCCGCGGGTCGCGGGGCCGGCTCCGAGTCGGGCGCGGGCCGTCGTCGTGGGTCGCGTCGCGCCTCCCGTCCGGCCGGCGCTGCCGACCGTCACTGAGGCTCGTCGTCCCCCGAACCTCGACGTCCCCTCCGAACGTGCTCGGGCGTCGGGCGTAGGTTCGCCTGCACCGGACGCCGCGCGAGCGGCCGACGGGGAAACGTCCGTCGTTGGAAGGAGACCGTATGGCTGGCAGCGAAGAGAACCACACCGGCGAGAAGCTCGTCGGCAAGGTCAAGGAAGGCGTCGGCAACCTCACCGGCAACGACAAGCTGAAGGCCGAGGGTCAGACCGACCAGGCCAAGGCGTCGGCCAAGCAGGGCGTCGACGACGTGAAGGACGCGGCGCACGGCGTCGCTGACTCCCTCCGCGACGAGAAGCACTGAAGCCGGTCACACCGACCGAGCTGCGGAGCCCCCGGGAACATGTGGTCCCGGGGGCTCCGTCGTGTGTGGGCCGGGCTTGTGCGTCGCGCGGACGTGTGCGTCGCAGCCGCGGTCTGAGGTCCGCACAGCCGGAGTCGACTCGCACCACGGTTTCGCGCAGTGCGAAGCGACTCCGGTTGTGCGGTGCCACGCGGCACCGCCGTGGTCGTGCGTCGGCAGGCGCGCCGAGTGTGTCCCCTAGTGCAGCGCGCCGACCGAGGCGAGTCCCGCACGGAGCAGCGCCCCGCGGCCGCCCTCCATCTCGTCGGCCACGGCGTCGGACGCGGCCTCCATCGGGCTCATCCACGTGAGCTCGAGGGCGTCCTGCCGCGGCTCGCACGTCCCCGTCACCGGGACGACGTACGCGAGGGAGATCGCGTGCTGCCGCTCGTCGGTGTACACGGACGCGCCGGGCAGCGGGAAGTACTCGGCGACCGTGAAGGGCGTCGGGCTCGAGGGCAGCTGCGGGAACGCCATCGGCCCGAGGTCCTTCTCGAGGTGCCGGAACAGCGCCGTGCGGATCGACTCGCCGTACATCACCCGCCCGGAGACGAGCGTGCGCGCGATCGACCCGCTGGGAGCGACGCGGAGCAGCACCCCGACCTCCGTGACGACGCCGAGGCCGTCCGTGCGGACCGGGATCGCCTCGACGTAGCAGATCGGCAGGCGGCGGCGGATGTTCGCGAGTTCCTCGTCGGACAGCCAGCCGGAGTCGGGGTCGGGGGTGCGCAGCGAGGCCATGCACCGTGTCTACCAGGCACGGCAGCGAGTTCGACGGACGCCACGGCTAGCGTTGGCCGCATGATCGACAGCGAGTTCGTGCAGTGGACCCGTGGCCCGTCCGAGCGTGCGGGCACCCCGCTGCTCGTCGCGATGCACGGGGTGGGGTCGAACGAGCGCGACCTGCTCGGACTCGCACCCGCGCTGCCGCCCGCGTGGACCGTCGCCTCGCTGCGGGCGCCGCTCGAGTGGGGCCCGGGGTACTCGTGGTACCCGCTCGGCACACCGGGGTCGCCCGCGCTCGGCCCCGTGGACGAGGCGGTGGCCGCGGTGCTCGACTGGATCGACGCCGTCGCCGCCGACCACCCGCGCATCGGGTTGCTCGGGTTCTCGCAGGGCGGGTCGATGGCGTTGCAGGCGCTGCGAGCGCGGCCGGCGGGCTTCGCGTTCGCGGTGTCGTTGTCGGGGTTCGTGGTGCCGGGCGTCACGGACTCCCGGGACGAGGCCGTGGCAGCGGTCCGTCCGCGCGTGTTCCTCGGCCACGGCGACCTCGACCCGGTGATCCCGACGGAGGCCACCGCGCGGACGCAGGCCTGGGCCGCGGCACACACCGAGGTGACCGATCGGGAGTACGCGGGACTGCCGCACGCGGTGTCGGCCGCGGAGCTGGCCGACGTCGCCGCGTTCGTGGGCGACGGCGCGTAGCGCCGCGCAGGGCGAGACTCGCGGCACCGGCGGCGAGACTCGCGCTGCCCGACCTGAGACTCGCGGCACCGGAGGCGAGACTCGTGGAGAGCGACCGATCTCGCGCCGTGGAGCGCGAGATCGGTCGCTCAGCCCGAGTCTCGGGGGTGGTGGCGACCGACAGACGGACG
>NZ_BACW01000274.1:0-3901 GCF_000333315.1 Curtobacterium sp. B8 | reverse complement strand
CGGCCACGGTCAGGCCCGCGGGCGGAACACCGCGATCGGCGGGCCGTCGTCCCCTGCGTCGTGCGTCTCGTCCGTGGCGACCCACGTCCGTCCGTCGTGCTCCACCGTCGCGGGCAGCTCGCCCCGGACGAGGATGCGCACGGCCGGTTCGTCGCCGTCGACCAGGTCGATGCCGAACGCGTCCGGCTCCTCGGCCCCGGCCGGCGGGTTGTCCCTCACGAAGGCGCTCATGCCACCAGCAAACCCGGCATCGCCGGGAATCCGCCGCATCGGCGGGAGCGGGCAGGCCCGGAGGTGCGCGCGGCCGGACGCGAGCAGGTCCGACGCGAGCACGGCCGGACGGGAGGCGCGGGGCGGGCCCGCACCGCGCCTCCCGTCCGACCGTGGCGGCCCCTACCCGAAGCGACCGTTCACGTAGTCCGCGGTCCGCGGGTCCTGGGGCGTCTCGAACATGGCGGCGGTGGGCCCGTGCTCCACGATCGCCCCGGGCGTCCCCGCCTCGGCGAGGAAGAACGCGCACCGGTCCGACACCCGCTGCGCCTGCTGCATGTTGTGGGTGACGATGACGATCGTGACCTCGGCGGCGAGCTCCGTGATCGTCTGCTCGATGCGCCGGGTCGAGGTCGGGTCGAGCGCCGAGCACGGCTCGTCCATGAGGAGCACGCGGGGCCGCACGGCGAGCGACCGGGCGATGCAGAGGCGCTGCTGCTGACCGCCGGACAGGCCGCCGCCGGGCTGACGGAGGCGGTCCTTGACCTCCTTCCAGAGCCCGGCCTTCGTCAGCGTCTCCTCGACGAGGTCGACCTTCGCCGCCTTGTCGAGGCGGACGCCGGTGAGGGCGAGCCCCGCGAGGACGTTGTCCTGGATGCTCATCGCCGGGAACGGGTTGGGCTTCTGGAACACCATGCCGATCTGGCGGCGCGCCTCGGTGATCCGACGGGACGCGTCGTAGATGTCGACGTCGTCGAGGAGGACCTCGCCAGCGAGCGACGCGGACGGCACGAGCTCGTGCATGCGGTTCAGGGTCCGGAGGAAGGTGCTCTTGCCGCACCCGGACGGCCCGATGAGCGCGGTGACCTCGCCGGCGGGCATGGTCAGGGACACCCGGTCGAGGACCTTGTGGTCGCCGAACCAGGCGGACACGGACCGGGCGTCGAGCGTCGCGGGCGCGACCGCGGGGCCGGGCCGGTCGGGGGTGCTGTCCCCGAACCAACTGTCGAACTCGGCGAGGAGGGTTTCGGTGTCGGTCATGGTCTTCTCTTCGGTCACATCAGGTTGGGGAGGAGGACGGTGAGCTGGGACGCGGCGGACAACCCGATCGCGAGGACCACGGGCACCGCCACGACGAGGGTCTGCCGGCGGCCCCAGAACCGCATGCCGACGGCGAACAGCGCGACCATCGCGGCGAGAACGACGAGCCCGAGGACGAGGAACGGCCACACCGAGCCGTCGCCGGCCATCGTGAGCTCCTCGGGCGCGAGCGAGGAGTACCCGATCGCGGGCGTCGGGGTCACGGCTGCCTTCGAGACGAGTTCGGCGTCGACCCGGACGATCGAGTCGGGCAGGAACGGCAGCCCTGCGCCGGACACGAGGGTGAGGCGGCCGTCACCGGCGCCGAGGGGCGCGGGGACGTGGTCGCCGGACCGGCGGACGTCGACGACGCGGTACTCCGCGGTGCCCTGGCCGGTCGTGGCCGTGATGACGGCGCCGGTGCGGAGCTGGTCGATCCGGCCGAAGGGTCCGCCGTACGCCGTCTGACGGCCGTACACGACGCTGGCGCCGACCTGCCCGGGCAGCGGGGTGTCGCGGCGGTGACCCGGTCCGGAGCGGGTGACGTCGGACGTCGTGCCCTGCAGCACGACGGTGTCGAGCCCGAGCGCCGGGACGCGGACGATCGCGACCGGGGTGCCGTCGGGGACGAGTCGGCCGTCCGTGCCCGTCTGGCCGACCGGGGCGGTGGCGTTCGCGAGCTGGTAGCGGAAGGCGTCGAGCGCGAGCTGCTGGTCACGGGCGTACGAGATCTGCGAGACGCCGGTGAACTGCAGCGCGAAGCCGACCAGGAGGAGCCCGAGCACGACGACCGCGGACCCGCCGAAGCGCCACCGGTCGGGTTCGCCGAGGGTCGGGATCGCTCGGGCGGCCGGGCCGGCGGATTCTTGGGACCAGCCGCTGACCGTGCGCGCGGGTCCCCGGGTCCGGCTGCGCCCTCGGCCAGGCTCGGCGCGGCGCGGGGGCCACCAGGAGGGTCGGGGCAGCCAGGAGGTCGAGCTCGTCATCGGTCCGTCCGTCGGGGTGTTCGTGGGGGTGCTCGGGGTGCGGGGAGGTCCGGCCGGCCCGTGCGGGCCGGCCGGACGGGGTGGGACTAGCGGGTGATCTTGGCGGTCGCCGAGGTCGAGCCGGCCTTCCACAGCGAGTCACCGCTGTAGGAGACGGTCAGCTTGTGCGTGCCCGCCGAGAGCCGCGGCAGCGTCACGGTCGCCTTGCCCTTGGTCAGCGTGACCGTGGTCAGCGTCTTGCTGCCCTCCTTCACGGTGACCTTGCCGGTCGGGGTCGCGCCCGCACCGCTCACCGAGACGGAGAACTTCGCGTGGCTCTTCGCCGAGACGGACTTCACCGAACCGGCCTTCACCGTCGGGGCGCCCTTGGCGACCGTGGCGCTCACGGCCGAGCTCGACACGGTGCTGCCACCGGTCGACGCGGGCACGTAGGAGGCGACGAACTTGTAGGAAGCGTGCTTCGGGACGAACGAGATCGTCGCGCTGGTGCGACCGGCGGCCACCTTCGCGGTACCGACCGTCTCCGTGCCGTTCTTCAGCGTGACGGTGCCGCCGGCTGCGTCACCGTTGCCGATCGTGACGGTCGCCTTCGCGGTCGTGCCGACGGTGAGCTTCGGCACCGAGACGGCGACCGTGGTCGCGGCGGACACGGCGACGTTCGACGCACCCGAGGTGCTCGAGGCGACACCGGCGAGGGCGGGGATGAACTGCGCCGTGACCGACGACGTGCCGACCGGCAGGGTCACCGGGGCGGTGACGCTCTTGGCGCCCTTCGCGATGGTGCCGGTCCCGACGACCGTGGAGCCCGTGAGGAAGCGGACGGAGCCGCCACCGGTGCCGAACGACTCGACCGACGCGGTCGCGTCGACGGGCTTGCCGGCGGTCGCGGTCGCGGGCACCGAGAGGGTCGTCGTGCTCAGCGACGGAGCGTAGGCGCGGAGCTGGGCGTAGCCGCAGGTCGTCGCCGCGCTCGTCGCGGGCTCGGGCAGGAACCCGTAGGCCGCGATGGTCGCGGTCTGCTTGCAGACGAGCGAGTCCTTGCCGACGAAGGTCTTCGCGATGGCGCTCGAGGGGTTGTCGGCGAGGCGCGACGGCACGATGTTGTAGACGTCGCGGACGAAGCCGGCGTACGCGGGGTTCGTCGCGTAGGCCGTGCCGCTGCCGGTGGTGGCGGCGGTCTGCGCGCCGTCGGCCTTGCTGAGCGCGGCGAGCTGGACGCCGTGGCGGCGGTCGGTGACCGTGCCGACGCCGTTCGCCTGCGCCACCCACTGGCTCACCGAGAACGGGGCGATCGCGAGGGTCGACTGCGTGGTCTGGTTGACGATCGCGGTGCCGTCGTGCTCCTCGATCGGCTTGCCGCCGTCGGTGTCGGAGACGAAGGGGTTCGTGCTCGTGAAGCCGGAGGCATCGGTCAGGCCGAGCTGGCCGAGGAAGTAGCTGCGGGTGCCCGAACCGAACTTCGGCAGGAGCGGCTGCAGCTGGTACGCGGTCGTGCCGTCGGGACCGGTGGCGTCCGAGCCCACGGAGTTGTACGTGCCGTCGGCGTTGAAGTAGGCGTGCGTCACGTCGCCGCGGTACACGTTCCACAGCGTCGGCGCGTTCTTCGCCTGGGTGCCGTCACCGAT
>NZ_BACW01000275.1:0-1074 GCF_000333315.1 Curtobacterium sp. B8 | reverse complement strand
ATCGAGATCAGTCGCAGGCGAGCGGGTTTGCGATCGCTTTCAACGACTTCGCGAGGACCTCGGCGGACTCCTGGGTCATCGCTTCGGTTGTGACGGGCGAGCAGCACGCAGTGACGTCCTGGATGGGAAGCAGCTCGATCGTCGTCATCGCATCATCATCCCACGGACTTCGACACGCGTCTATATTTGCGTTCATCTATATCGACGTGCTTCGATGTTCCTGTTCGACTTCCGATCGACCTGCAGAGGACCGACTCCGATGACTCACCTTGTTGCCGTTGGGGGCAGTGACGCCGGTATCGCCGCGGCGCTGCGCGCCCGTGAGCTGGACCCGTCGACCGACGTGACGGTGGTTCTCGCCGACGAGTTCCCGAACTTCTCCATCTGCGGCATCCCGTACTGGGTCTCGGGCGACGTTGCCGCGGAGGCGTCTCTCGCGCACCGCACCCGCGCTGACCTGGAAGCCGTCGGGATGACGGTCCGCTCCTCGACATGGGCCTCCGCCGTCGACGTCGACCGCCAGCTGCTCTCTGTCACCGGCCCGGCTGGTGAGGAGCAGATCGCCTACGACGAGCTGCTGATCGGGACTGGCGCGGAGCCGGTCCGTCCGGCTGGGATCCCGTTCGGTGAGCCGGGCATTCACCTACTGCACTCGATGACCGACGCGGAGCAGCTCGTTGCCGCCCTGGACCTTCTGCCTGCCGGCAGCCGTGTCGCGGTCGTCGGCGCCGGCTACATCGGCCTCGAGATGACCGAAGGCCTTGTCGCCCGCGGCTTCGACACGACGCTGATCCAGCGCGGACCGGAAGTGCTCTCCACCCTCGACCCGGAACTCGGTTCCCTCATCACCGCGGAGGTCCGCCGACATGGTGCAACCGTGCTGACCGGGGGACGGTCACCCGGCACGGTGCCGCGGGCGTCGATGTCGAGTGCCTCGATCGTCGCGTCCGCGTGGGCAGCGCTCCGGTGGTGGAACGCGATGACGTCGGCCATGGTCTCGTCCGGACCGGCGAACATGTCGTCGCCCTCACAGCGATTCCAGCCAGGCCGGCGCGTCCGGCAGCGGACGGCCGA
>NZ_BACW01000276.1:0-1465 GCF_000333315.1 Curtobacterium sp. B8 | reverse complement strand
CACGGCGTCGGACGGACGTTCCACTCCGGGGTGATCATCCCCCAATACGACGCGCCCCACTACGACACGGTCATCGAGGAGGGGATGGTGTTCACGATCGAGCCGATGCTGACCCTCGGCGGCATCGAGGCGGACATCTGGTCGGACGACTGGACCGTCTCCACCCGCGACAAGTCGTGGACCGCACAGTTCGAGCACACCCTCGTCGTCACCGAGCGCGGCGCCGAACTCCTGACCGTCTCCTGACCCCTCAACCGAAAGGCTCCTCATGACCTCCCTCGCAGTCGGCGTCGACATCGGCGGTACGGGCATCAAGGGCGCGATCGTCGACGTCGCCTCGGGCGAACTCACGACCGACCGGATCAAGAAGGCCACGCCCGAGGGCGGCAAGCCCCACGACATCGTCGCGGTGGCGAAGTCGATCGTCGAGGAGCTCGCCCCGGCCGCGGACGTCCCGGTGGGCGTGTGCTTCCCGGCGATCGTCCGCGACGGCAAGACCATGTCCGCCGCGAACGTGTCGAAGAAGTGGATCGGGTTCGAGGCGGAGGCGCTCTTCGAGAAGGAACTCGGCCGCTCGATCCACTTCGTCAACGACGCCGACGCCGCCGGGTTCGCGGAGCAGCAGTTCGGGGCGGCGAAGGGCAAGGACGGCCTCGTCGTCGTCACGACCCTGGGCACCGGGATCGGCACGGCGCTCATCAACGACGGTGTGCTCATCGTCAACTCGGAGCTCGGGCACCTCGAGATCGACGGGCACGACGCGGAGACGAAGGCCTCGTTCGCCGCCAAGGAGCGCGACGACCTGTCGTGGAAGCACTGGGCGAAGCGGCTGCAGAAGTACTACTCGACGCTCGAGGCGTTGCTCTCCCCGGAGCTCTTCGTCGTGGGCGGCGGCGTGTCGAAGCACCACGAGGAGTTCCTGCCGCTGCTCGACCTCCAGGCGCCGATCATCCCGGCGACGCTGCGGAACAACGCGGGCATCATCGGGGCGGCGACGCTCGCCGCGCAGTCGAAGCCGCAGGCGTAGGCGTAGGCGCAGGCGCGCGGAGTTGCTCGGACCGGGAGAGTCCGGTCGCCGTCGTGGACGCTGCACGGACGCGTCACCGCTAGACTCGTCCGTGCGAATGGGTCGGTGAGACGGTCGCGTCACTCCTCCGGGAGTGCCGAGGAACGTCCGGGCTCCACAGAGCAGGGCGGTGGGTAACACCCACCCGGAGCAATCCGCGAGACAGTGCCACAGAAAGCAGACCGCCGGCGGCGACGTCGGTAAGGGTGAAACGGTGGTGTAAGAGACCACCAGGGGTCCGGGTGACCGGATCCGCTCGGTAAACCTCGCCCGGAGCAAGGTCAGACAGAGGACGTCGAGGCTGCTCGCCGAGTCCTCGGGTAGACCGCTGGAGGCCGACGGCAACGTCGGTCCGAGAGAGATGGCCGTCACCGCGAGAGCGGGACAGAACCGGGCGTA
>NZ_BACW01000277.1:0-934 GCF_000333315.1 Curtobacterium sp. B8 | reverse complement strand
CCTGGTCGAGGAGCGTCTGCGCGACGGCCTGGCCTGCGTGCCGGCTCGAAGCCACCGTGAAAGAGCCCTTCTGGCTGTGGACGTCCCAGCCGACGACCTTGACGTCCTTCTTCTTCTGCTCGTTGTAGTACTTCACGCCGTCCGCGAAGCCGTCCATGAAGATGGTGACGGTCGGGATCTGCATGCCGCCGAAGGTGCCGACGACGCCGGACTTCGAGTAGGACGCGGCCGCGTAGCCGGCGAGGAACGCCGCCTGCGAGGTGTCGAACGTGATCGGCTTGACGTTCTTCGCCGAGATCGAGTTGTCGTCGATGATCGCGAAGTCGGTGTCGGGGTTCGCGGCGGCCTGCTTCTTCGTGGCGTCGGCGAGGTTGAAGCCGACGGTGACGATGAGCTTGCAGTTCTGGTTGATCAGCTGCTCGATGTTCGAGTCGTAGACCGTCGAGTCCTTGGACTCCGCCGACTTGTAGGTCGCGCCGAGTTCCTTGGCGGCGTCCTGCAGGCCCTCGTAGCCGAGCTGGTTGAACGACTTGTCGTCGAAGCCGCCGGAGTCGGAGACCATGCAGGGACGGAAGTCGGTCTTCTTGGCCGAGGCGTTGTCGGACGGGGCGGCGGAGCAGCCGGCGAGCACGGCGACCGTGCCGACCAGGGCGAGGCCGCTGAGCGCGATCTTGCGGGTGCGGGATGACACTTGGGTGATTCCTCCGGGGGGCGTTGGCCCGGAGCTGCGGTTCCGGGCGATCGTGGTGACAGTACACGACAGTCCGACCGGTACAGAACCCCTTCCGACCCCGCCCGGGATCGGTTACGGGATCGCGACCGCACGGAAACGCGCCCGTAACGCAGGAGCCGCCCGGAACCCATGTTCCGAGCGGCATCAAGCGCTTTTCGTGATGGAGCGCTACAGGACGTCCCCGCGCCCGCTGATCTTCAG
>NZ_BACW01000278.1:0-4038 GCF_000333315.1 Curtobacterium sp. B8 | reverse complement strand
AGACGCTCGGCACCCAACTGCCGACGACCGAGACGGTGGACCCCCGCAGGCCGACGACCAGCGGGACCACGCCCCGCGGCACCTGTCGCCGGGGCCACCGTCCGGCCTCGCCGGGACCGACCGTGCGAGCACCCTCGACTCAGTCGGCATCGAGCAGTCCCTCCCGGTCCGCCTCCGCGGCGACCGCGACCAGCGCGGCCGCGGTGCTGACCATCCCGAGCACAGCAACGCCCGCGACTGCGAGCACGATCCAGAGCGTCATCTCCACCACCTCGCTGACGAGCCTCTGACCCGTCTTCCCAGAGATCGGCAAGACCGGGACCGCACCGTCCGTCTTGGTCGTTCCTGGGTCCCGCAGGCGGAGACTCGGTGCATGGAGCGCAAACGATGGACACGGGAGCGGTGGTTCGACGTGATCTTCCTGGTCGGCTTCGCGTTCAAGGGGATCGACGGCCTCGTCGAGCTCGCGGCGGGCATCCCCCTGCTCGTCCTGCGGCCCGGCCAGGTCGAGGCCGCGGCACGGACCATCACCGCCGGGGAACTCCAGGAGGACCCCGACGACCTCGTGGCCCACCTCGTCCGGCACGGCGCCGCGACCCTCAGCGCCGACGCGACCCTGTTCGCCGCCGCCTACCTGATCGTCCACGGACTGGTGAAGCTCGGCATCGTCGCCGCGATCTTCCGGGGTTCCCGGCGCCTGTACCCGTGGGCGATCGCCGCGCTCAGTGCGTTCGTCGTCTGGCAGGGGTACGAACTCGTGCGCCACCCCGGCATCGGCCTGGCGCTGCTGACGCTGTTCGACGTCGGCATCGTCGCCCTGACCGTTCGCGAGCAACGGCACCACCGCGGGCTCCGTGACGCCCTGCGCAGCCTGTGGGGACGGGACGACGTGCCGCGTGGACAGAAACCGTCGGTCGGGACCTCGGCCACACTCGGCCCGTGACGACGACGCAGCGCCTGCCGGCACGGCACGTCGCACCGCTCTCCCTCGCCGGGTTCACGACCGCGTTCGGCGCTCACGGTGTCGGGAGCGTCCTGGGCGCCGAGACCGACGACATCGGCCTGAGCCTCCTCGGCCTCGGGATCGTGCTCGCGCTCTACGACGTCGCCGAGGTCGTCCTCAAGCCGGTGTTCGGCGCGCTGAGCGACCGTGTCGGAGCGAAGCCGGTCATCGTCGCGGGGTTGCTCGGGTTCGCCCTAGCGTCGCTCCTGGCGCTCGTGGTCCCGTCGATCACGGTGCTCGCCGTCGCGCGCGTCGGCCAGGGAGCAGCGGCCGCCGCGTTCAGCCCGGCGTCCTCCGCCGCGGTCGCCCGGCTCGCGGGCACGCAGCGACTCGGCCGGTACTTCGGTCGGTACGGCGCCTGGAAGGGTCTCGGGTACGTCCTCGGGCCGCTGCTCGGCATCCTCCTCGTGGAGACGCTCGACATCCGCGCCCTGTACCTCGCCCTCGCGGTGCTCGCCGTGGTCGCCGCGGCCTGGGTCGTCGTGTCGGTGCCGGCCCTGGCGCCGCAGCCCCGGCCCCGCTACACGCTCGTCGACCTCGTGCGGCAGACCACCGACCGCAGCTTCCTCGTGCCCACGGTCGTGCTGGCGTCGACGACGGCCGTCCTCGGGGTCGCCGTCGGCTTCCTCCCGCTCCTCGCCACACGACTCGACCTCCCCGCCCCCGTCGGCGCGGCGGCGATCGTCGTCCTCGCACTCGTCTCGACGGTGGTGCAGCCCCGCACCGGACGGCTCCGCGACGCCGGACGCATCACCACCCGCACCGGGAGCGCCGCAGCACTCGCCGGTGCGACCGCCGTGCTGGTGGTGGTCGCGGTCGCACCGAACGCCGTCACGCTCTTCCTCACGGCGGTCGTGTTCGGCGCCGTGGTCGGCGTCGTGACCCCGCTGGCGTTCGCGCACCTCGCCGCCGCCACACCGGAGGAACGGATGGGCCGGACGATGGGGAACGCCGAGCTCGGCCGCGAGGTCGGCGACGCCGGCGGTCCGCTCCTCGTCGGGGCCGTCGCTGCCGCGTGGACGCTCCCCGCGGCCCTCGGCGTGCTCGCGGCGACGACCGCGGGCGCCGCGGTCGTCGGCTGGGTCGGGCTCCGCGAGCGGGAACGTCGGCGCGGCTGAGCGGGCACGGCGTGCGGACCGACGCTCGGACAGCGAACCCCGGGAGCGACAGGTCTTCGTGGACACCAGGACCCCGTGAACGACGAAACCCCCGGCCGTATCCGAAGATCCAGCCGGGGGTTCGTGCGTGGTGGGCGATACTGGGATCGAACCAGTGACCTCTTCCGTGTCAGGGAAATGTGCCGTCGAACGGCCTGCCCGTCGTGGCTGGCATCTGGCCCGAGATCCGCGCCGGTGCGGGCTTCCGAATGGAACCGACATCAACGGAGATGAACGGCGATGCGTACAGATTCGTGCCAAGAAACGTGCCACGAACTGGCGACGAGACGATGTCGTCCGGCATCACACCGGTGGGCGGCGACGGCCCGCTCGGACGTCCTGCCAGAAGTCGAGAGCCTGCTCTGACGTCCAGTAGTCGTCGAGCAGGGGAACGTCGCAGGGCATCATCCACCCGAGGACAGAGGCAGCTTGCCACGGCGAGAGGATCTCGGCCTGGCGCACGACGGCGGTCCAGGTCGGAGAGAGCGTCAGTCGGAGGACATCCCGAGGCTCGTCGCGCAGTGCGATGCGCTCGTACAACGACACGTCCTTGGTGTCGTCCCGGAGTTCCACGATGACGCCGTACCCGGCAC
Source organism: Curtobacterium sp. B8 (assembly GCF_000333315.1). Taxonomy (NCBI): domain Bacteria; kingdom Bacillati; phylum Actinomycetota; class Actinomycetes; order Micrococcales; family Microbacteriaceae; genus Curtobacterium; species Curtobacterium sp. B8. Next base: position 1,285 of record NZ_BACW01000278.1, on the reverse strand, counting down.
CGAGGGAGAGCACCTGCGCACGCCCGCGGACCGCGGCGTCTTCGGCGTCGGTGTCGCGGCACTCGATGACGAGCAGTTCCCCGCCCGGACCGAGCGAGTGCGCACGGAGCGCCTCGCGCAGGAGGGACCACGGCAACTCGCGCCATTCAGTGCCCGACGCGCCGTCCAACGTGACGAGGACACCACCCCAGTGCTCGATCGTCGTTTCGGGGTGTACCTCGGTCAACGTGTCTTCTCCGTTCCGGATCCCCGTCCTTGACGGACGTCGTCCTCGGAGCACCTATGCGCGGAGCAAGGCAACCCACGTCGATTCACCACAACTCGATGACGCCTGCGTCAGCGAGCAGCCGCAAGCACGCATCGGGCGCTCCGCACACCCGCTCGGTGAGACCGCTCGGGAGCGGTCGCTCGCCGAGCTGCGTTCCCGTCAGGTACAGCGGCGGGACTCCGAGCCACCGCAACGGAAGCGGCCCGTCGAAGTGGGTGTCCTTCGGTGCTGCGTAGAGCCGGTGCTGCGAAGCGGACATCCTGTGGGCAGCGACGCACCGCCGGACCCGCTCGTAGTGCGCTCGCTCCGCGGCCTGAGCGGCCTCGGCAGTCCGGGAGGCGAAGTCTGCCCGAGTGGTCGCGCCCGGGAACATCCACTGCAATGCGGTCGTCACATCGTCCACGACCGCGCAGTCTCTGCCGCAGCTGATGATCATCGTGGTCACCGGGACTCCAACCGCGGTCGTGAGGTCCATGGGTTCGGTTTCCAGCTCGGCTCCCGGGCAGCGCGAGAGTCCTGAGGTGAACCGAGAGAAGTGGGTCGTGCTGGCCATGCTCAACACGATGCGGCGAAACCCGAGTTGATCCAGCCCCTGGCTTGCGAAGATCACGGCTGACGCTCAACGGGTTGAGCGGTCTGGCAAGTCAGCCAGTTCCGCAGCCTGCTGCGGAAGTAGGGCCTTCTTTCTTCTTCTTCTTAACTTCTTGAACACAGATATAGATCTGAAGAAGAAGAGGGATACATCTCCCCTCCCACCTCCCCCATACATATAGATCCCTATCCATAGCTCTTACCCTCCGGCCGGAAGGGACGAGACTAGTGCCCTGGAACCCCGCCGATCGGCATGCCCCTGGGGATAGCTCCGACTTCCGGACGTGAAGTCGGCGGGGAAGCCGGCCCCGCTGACCGACTGACGACGACCGGCACCCACAGCTCGTCCTGGTTTCGCCGCATACACGTGGATGAGGTCGTCAACAGGTCGGCCCTTAGCACCAGGAGCCCCAGATGACCACCAGC
>NZ_BACW01000279.1:0-4500 GCF_000333315.1 Curtobacterium sp. B8 | reverse complement strand
TCGTCGAACGAGTCCACGACCCGGACCGGTGCGACCGGACCGAACGTCTCCTCGGTCATCACGAGCATGTCGTCGGCCACGCCGGTGAGGACGGTCGCGGGGTACGCCGAGCCGGGGCCGTCCGGCACGACGCCCCCGGTGCGGAGGACGGCTCCGCGTTCGACGGCGTCGCGGACCTGGTGGTGCACGGCGTCCCGCATCCGCTCGTCGACCAGCGGGCCGTACTGGGCCGCGGGAGCGGCGGTCCGGGCGTCGGCCTCGACCACGAGTGCGGCGACGAAGGCGTCGGCGACCGCACGGTGCACGTAGACGCGTTCGACGCTCGTGCAGATCTGGCCGGTGTTCGCGAAGGCACCGAGGGCGACCTGGGACGCGGCCCAGACCGGGTCGACGTCGGCGTCCACCACGACGGCGTCGTTGCCGCCGTTCTCCCGCACCACGTGCGCGCGGGTCCGGGCGGCGACCTCGCTCAGCCGGTCGCCGGTGGCAGTCGAGCCGACGTGCGCGTAGACGTCGATGCCGTCCTGCGCCAGCAGGGCCTCGCCGGTGGCCGCGTCGCCGTCGACGCCGACGAGGACGCCCTCCGGCAGCACCTCGGCGAGGAGCTCGTTGAGTCGGGCGATGGTCGCGGGGCAGCGCTCGGACCCCTTGTGCACGACGGTGTTGCCGGTGACGATCGCGGCCCCGAGGATCCCGCACGCCACCGCGACCGGGTCGTTCCACGGCGTCAGTGCGAGCACGACCCCGCGGGCGTGCGGCACCGTCCAGTCCGCGGCACCGTGCTGGCCGCGGAGGGCTTCGCCGCGGTGCACCGGCCCGAGCTCGGCGTACTGCAGCAGCGTCCCGACGCCCGCCTCGACACCGCCGAGCGCGTCACCGGGCACCTTGCCCGTCTCACGGGTGTTCAGCGTGGCGAGTTCGTCCGCGTGCTCCCGGAGGTGCTCGGCGGCGGCGCGGAGCAGGGCACCACGCTCGGCCGGAGCGGTCCGTCGCCAGCCCGGCGCGGCGGCACGGGCACGGGCGACTGCCTGCCGCACGTCCTCGTCGGACGAGCGCGGCGTCGTCGAGGCCACCATGCCGTCGACGGGGTCGGTCACGACGAGGTGCGCAGTGGGGTCGGTCGGGGCGAGGGTCATGCGGGTCCTTCCGTGCGGAACTCGCACGTTCCTCCCCCTGCGCTGGACGCGGTCACGGGACCGCGCTTCTCGTCCATCCCCTCGCGGACGGTCGGGTCCGGTGCGTAGACACGGAAGGGTGCAGCTGATCGGCAACGGTGGTCCCCGGTTCGACGACGTCCGCGAGATCGCGGTCCTGCGGGGCGGCGGCCTCGGCGACCTGCTCTTCGCGGTCCCGGCGCTCGACGCCCTCGCCGCCGCCTACCCCGACGCACGGATCACGCTGCTCGGGACGCCCGTCGCCCCGGCCGTCCTGTCCGGTCGGACGGGCGCCGTGCACGCGTTCGAGGAACTGCCGGTCGTGCCGGGCGTCCGCGACGGCGGCGACGGTGCACCGAGCCGTGCGGACTTCGACGAGCGGACCCGAGGGCGGTTCGACCTCGCGGTGCAGCTGCACGGCGGCGGCCGGAACTCGAACCCGTTCCTGCTCGGCCTGGGCGCACCACACACGGTCGGCACGGCGACCGAGGACGCCGAGGTCCTCGAACGCTGGGTCCGGTACGTGTACTACCAGCACGAGGTCCTCCGCGCGCTCGAGGTCGTGTCGCTCGCCGGCGCCGCGCCCGTGACGCTCGACCCGCGTGTCACCGTGGCCGAGCAGGAGCGGGCAGATGCGCGGGCACGCCTCGGTGTCACCGACCGTCTGGTCGCGATGCACCCGGGAGCGACCGACCCGCGCCGACGCTGGAGCCCGGACCGGTTCGCCGCGGTCGTCCGCGCTCGGCTCGCAGCGGGCGACGACGTCGTGCTCGTCGGCGACGCGTCGGACCGTGCGGCGGCGGACGCCATCCGTGCAGCGGTCGGCGACACCGACCGGCTCCACGACCTCGTCGGGACGCTGCCCCTCGCCGACCTGCCGGTGGTGCTGGCCGCGGCCGACGTGATGGTCGGCGACGACTCAGGCCCCCGGCACCTCGCGGTCGCGGTCGGCACACCCACCGTGGGCGTGTTCTGGTTCGGCAACGTGGTCAACGCAGGACCGGTCGACCGGGGGACGGCACCGGGTCCACATGTCGTTCGTCACGCGCTGCCCGGTGTGCGGCATCGACGTCACCCCAGTCGGGTGGACGGCCGAGCGCTGTGAACACGACCCGTCCTTCGTCGACGAGTTCACCCCCGAGGCGGTCCTGGCGGACGTGGCCGACCTGCTGGCCACGGCGACGCTTCGCTGAGGCGACCCCCGACGCGTCGCTGACGCGACCCCGGACTCGGCGCTGACGCGACCCCGCACCGTGCGAGGACTCGTCCTGGCGCCACCCGCCCGGCGTGCGAGGTTCCACACACGGTGCGAGGGTTCGGGCGTCGCACCGTGTGTGCAACCTCGCACCGCACGTACGCACCGCACCTACGCACCGCACCTGCGCACCGCACGTACGCACCGCACCTACGCACCGCACCTGCGCACCCACGCGTCACGACCACGCGTCGCTGACGCGACCCCGGACGGACGGGAGGCGCGGTGCCGTCCGGCACCGTCCTCCCTCGCAGGCTCGGTCGGCGCGCCCCGCACAACGCTCCGCGTTGCCANTGAGCGGGGCGCGCCCGTCCGTCGTCGGGACCGCCTACGGCCAGCTCGGTTCCGTGGCCGGCATGATCGACAGCTCGCGGATCTCGCAGCCCGCGGGCTGCGCGAGCGCGAAGAGGATCGCGTTCGCGACGTACTCCGGCTCGATGAGCTGTGCGTCGGGACCGGGCTTGTACTGCTCCGTCCGGTCGGCGAAGAAGTTCGTCCGCATGCCCGCCGGGATCACGTTCGTCACGCCGATGCGACCGCCGGTCTCCGCCGCCAGGGCCTGCGAGAAACCACGGACGCCGAACTTCGACGCCGAGTAGGCGGTGCCGTCGCCGACGCCGCGCAGGGCGAGCGAGGACGAGATCGTCACGACCGGGCCGTGCGTCGCTTCGAGCGCCGGGAGCGCCGCCCGCACGACCGCGGCCGTGCCGAGCAGGTTCACCGCGACGATGCGCTCCCAGTCGCCCGGAGGAGATGCCACCGATCGGCGCGGGCTTGTCGATGCCGGCGGCCGTGACGACCGCGTCGAGGCCGCCGTGGCGCTCCGCGGCGTCCCGGACCGCCTGCTCGGTCGCGGCGGTGTCGGTGACGTCGACCGTGACGGCGTCGACGCCCTCCGGCACGGCGTCGACGGCGAGGTCGAGCACGACGGGCGTGCCGCCGGCCTCGGCGACCGCGGCGACGACCGCGGCTCCGAGGCCCGAGGCGCCGCCGGTGACGAGGACACGGCCGATCGGTGTGGTGGGGACGGGCATGGGGTTCCTTTCGTGGAGGGTGGGCGCGGACGGACCCGTCGGGACGGACCCGTGCGCCGCTCAGCCGACGTGCGCGAGCGCGGCGGCGAGACGGGTGGTGGAGCGGCCCGGGTGGAAGGGCACGGTGACGACGCGCCCGCCCCACTCGGCGAGCGTGGCGGCCTCGGGCAGGTCGGCGGCGTCGTAGTCGCCGCCCTTCGCCCAGACGTCGGGCCGGAAGCGACGGAGCGCATCGTCGGGCGTGTGCTCGTCGAACACGACGACGGCGTCGACACAGTCGAGCGCGAGCAGGAGCTCGACGCGGTCGTCCTGGCTCATGATCGGCCGTTCGGGACCCTTGAGCGCCCGGACGGACGCGTCGGAGTTGAGGCACACCACGAGGCAGTCCCCGAGCGCGCGGGCCGCGGACAGCGTGCGGGCGTGCCCCGCGTGCAGGAGGTCGAAGCAGCCACCGGTGGCCACGACGGTGCCGCCGTCGGCCCGGACCCGGTGGACGAGCCGGAGCGCGTCTCGGTCGGTGCCGGGGACCGCCACGGGCTCGGCGCCGCGGTCGGCGAACAGCGCGCCGACCCCGCCGGCCGCGAGGTACGCGGAGGCGTCGGCGACCCCGGCGGCGACCGCGTCGGCGAGTCCGGCACCCTCGGCGAGGGCGACCGCGACCCCGGCGGCGAGCCGGTCGCCGGCACCGCACGGGTCACCCGCGGTCGTCGAGGGGGCGGGGACGAAGCGGCTGCCGGACGCCGAGGTGACGAGCGCGCCGCGGTCGCCCATCGTGACCGCCACGGCGTCCGTGCCCCACGCCTCGCGCAGGGCTCCGGCGGCGTCGGTGGCGAACGGGACGCCCTCGCCGCCGAGACCGCTGAAGGTCCGGGCCTCGGCGGTGTTCGGCGTCGCGACGGTCGTGCCCGGCACCGGCTGGGCGCCCTTGGGGTGCGGGTCCCAGACGACCGGGGTGTGCGCGGCGACCGCCTCGAGCGCGGCGCGCAGTGCCGGGGCGGCCGCGACCCCGCGGCCGTAGTCGGCGACGACGACCGCGTCGGCTTCGGCGAGCGCGTCG
>NZ_BACW01000280.1:0-1264 GCF_000333315.1 Curtobacterium sp. B8 | reverse complement strand
TCGGGCTTGATGAGGGCGAAGACGAGTTGGCTGAGACGCGGGAGCAAGCGTGACGGCACGGTGGCGACCAGGTCCTCCCAGACGCGATCCGCGGCGCCGATGCTGGCCATGTAGCTGAACTCTGCGGGGGGATCAAGCGGCGTCATGAGCTCCGCTGTTCTTCGCCGTCTCCGCTCCGAGGCCGCTCGCTCCGAGCACGCGTCGAGCCAGCGGTGCCAGATCGAGCCCGAGAGCAGACTCGATGTCGAAGGCGTCGACCGCCTGCCCTTCGAGCAGCGTCATCTGCTCGGGGAACACGGTGGTCTCCACCTCGAACAGCCACAGCAGTCCCCCGCCGGTCGTAGGTGACCACGCGGTAGGAGTCGGCGAGCGCTGCGACGAGCCGCTCGAGGTACGGGGTCCCGCGGTGGTCGAACGCGCCGCCCACGACGACGAGCGCCGGCCCGCTGCCGGTCTCCGTCACCGCGAGCGCGGTGCCGTCCGCGGACACGACGGTCCGGTCGACGGTCCGGGGCGGGACGGGAGGGTGCATGTGGTCCTCGAGAGGTCGTGCGACGGCGGTTCGCCGGGTCCTCGGGACGGACCGTGCGGGAGGTGTCCTGCGAGCATGGCAGGCCGGGCGAGGCTCGCCAACACCCGCAATGAGGGGAGGACGGCGCGGTGCAGCCCTCAGACGAGCGCCGTCGTCCCGACCGACTCCCGCTCGAGCAGCGACCGCTTGACGTCGAGGCCCCACGCGAAGCCGCCGAGCGTGCCGTCGCTGCGGAGGACCCGGTGGCAGGGCACGAAGAGCGCGGGGGCGTTCCGCGCGCAGACGCTGGCGGCGGCCCGCACGGCATCGGGTCGTCCCATGGCGGCCGCGAACTCGCGGTAGGTCAGGACGGAGCCTGCGGGGATGTTCCGCAGCTGCCGCCAGCCCTCGGCGAAGAGCTCGGTGCCGGCCTGCCGGACCGGGACCTGCATCGCGTGCTCGAGCTCCCCCGCGTAGAACGCGTCGACGGCGTCGGCCGAGGCCACACGGCCGTCGAGCACCCGGCCCGGCCGGTACCGTTCGGCGATCCGGGCGAGGACCCGGTCGGCCTGGTCGGTCCAGCCCGAGGCGAGAACCCGCCCCTCGGCGTCCTCGAGCACGGTGAAGGGGCCGTCGGGGGTGTCCAGCGTCTGGATCGTCGCGTCGGTCATCGTTCGTCCTTCCGGGCGGCCGCAGCCGCAGTCGTCATGTGGCCGACGCCGGCCGTCGCCATCGCGCGGTGACGATCGGTCG
>NZ_BACW01000281.1:0-1423 GCF_000333315.1 Curtobacterium sp. B8 | reverse complement strand
CGGCGGTCGCGGAGTGCAGGTTCGGTGGGATCGTGCTGGCGTACGACATGACGCCCGCCGACTCGGGCGTGGCGCCGCTCGTGGTGGCGCCGGCGCTGCAGGTGGTGCTGCTCGGCGTGGCCGCGGTCGTGGTGGTGCGGCGCGGAGGCGGGGACACAGGTGGCGGCGCCGGCGCGTCTGTTCGCCGTGACGGCGCGGGTCGGCCTGGAGGCCCGGGCCGGCTGTCCGCGCCGGCTGCGGTCGGTCGTGTGCCCCTGCTGGCCGCGGGGCGGGCGCACTGGTCCGGTCGGCTCGTCGCGACCGTCGTGGCGTGCGGGTTCTTCGACGCGCTCGCGAACGTCTTCGTGCAGGCCGGCCTGCACTCGAGCGACGACCCCCTCACGCTCCCGGTGATGAGCGTCCTGAACGCGCTCTACCCGATCGGGACGGTGGTGTTGGCGGGGGTCGTGCTGCGGGAGCGGTTGACGCCGCTCCAGCTCGTCGGGATCGTGCTGGCGTTCGGCGCGTCCGTCGGGCTCGCGCTGGTGTGAGGCCGCGGCGGGCGGCCGCGCGCCGGGCGGGCGGGCGCCGGGCGGCCGCGAGACTCGGGGTGAGCGACCGTTCTCGCGCGGACGGCCGCGAGAACGGTCGCCCAGCGCGAGACTCGGGCACGCGGCGGCGGGCGGCGGCGGGCGGTCAGGCGTCGGGGATGAGGCGCTTGCCGAGCGACACCGTGCGGTCGTCCGCGTACCCGAGCGCTTCGTAGAAGCCGATGACCTGCTCGTTGCCGGCCCGCACCTGCAGGTTGAGCTTCGGGCAGCCCATCGCCGCGAGCCGCTGCTCGAACTCCTCCATGAGCCGCCGACCCAGCCCGGAGCCCTGCAGGTCGGGACGGACGGCGAGGTAGTTCACCCAGCCCCGGTGTCCGTCGAAGCCGGCCATGCCAGCCGCGACGACCCGGTCGACGGTCTCGACGGACCGGTCGCCCGCCTCGACGGCGACGAGGAAGAGCTCCGGCTGCACCGAGAGCTTGCGCTCGATGTCCCGCCGCGGGTCGTTCCACGGGCGGACGAGCCCGCACGCCTCCCACAGCGCGACGACCGCCTCGGTGTCGGGTCGGGCGAACGGCCGGATGACGTGCTCCATCTCCACACGGTAACGGTCCTGTGGAGAGCGCCGACACCCTGCCGTCGGCATGGGATGGTACAACTGTCCGAACCACCACAGGATCAGGAGCCTCGTGACCGCGCACGACACCATCCCGTCGCGCTCCGGCGACCAGGCGAGCGACGCGCCAGCGCACCGCTCCGCGCGACGACGCCAGACCCTCGGCGGCGCGATCGTCTCGCTGATCGCCGAGCTCCTCATCATCGCAGGCGCGGGCACCGGGCTCTACGTCGTGTGGACGGCGTGGTGGACCGATGTCGTGGCCGTGCAGGGGCAG
>NZ_BACW01000282.1:0-4045 GCF_000333315.1 Curtobacterium sp. B8 | reverse complement strand
CGGGTTGTTGTACGCGTTCGCGGGCTCCTGCCCGCTGAGCTCNTGGATCGCGGCCATCACGGCGTCGGTCGCATGGCGACGAGCACGGCCGGACGAGGCCTCACCGAAGGACGACAGGTCGAGGGGCTTCCCGAACTCGATCGTCACCTTCGCGAACCGCGGGACCTTCGAGCCGACGGGCTGCACGTCCTCGGTGCCGGTCAGCGCGACGGGGACGACGGGGGCACCGCTCGTGAGCGCCAGCCAGGCGACACCGGTCCGGCCCTTGTACAGGCGACCGTCGAGCGAGCGGGTGCCCTCGGGGTAGATCGCGAAGGCCTCCCCCGCTTCGAGTCGTTCGAGCCCGAGGTCGAGGGCGTGCTGCGCCGCGGACCCCGCACCACGCTCGACGCCGATCGCACCGATGCCGCCGAAGAACGCGCGCGACACCGCACCGCGGAGACCGGTCCCGGTGAAGTACTCCTGCTTCGCGAGGAACGACACCTTCCGCGGCGCCATGAGCGTGATCGCGGGCGAGTCGATGAACGAGCGGTGGTTGCTCGCGAGGATGACGGCGCCGTGCTTCGGGACGTTCCGCCGACCGACGATCCGCGGGCGCCACAGCAGTCGCGCGAGCGGTGTGACCACAGCGCGGCTCAGCACGGTGGCGAACTTCGTCGATCCGGACACCCGGGCCTCCTCGTGACGGGGTTCCGAGTGTAATGAGCGTCCTCCGCGGCACATGCCCGACACGGCATGCGATCCGCCCGTGCAGACGCAGCGCGCGGAGAACGGTCAGTCGGCAGCGGCAGCGACGACGTCGAGCACCGCCCGCCCGTACCGCTCGAGCTTCGCGGCGCCCACACCGGAGATCTCGCCGAGCTCGTCCACGTCGGCCGGCTTCACCGCCGCGATGCCCCGGAGCGTGGCGTCGTTGAACACCACGTAGGCGGGCACACCCTGTTCGCGTGCCTGCGCCGCGCGCCACGACCGGAGGGCCTCGAACAGCCCGACCGCCTCCTGCGGCATGTCCGTCACGACCGTACGACGCGAGCGGCCGGCTCGGGGGCTCTTCACCGGGTCGCGGCGCATGCGGACCACCACCCGCCCGGCGAGGACGTCGGCGCTCGTCGTGCTGAGGATGATCGTGCCGTAGCCGTCGCCCGACACCGCCATGAACCCCTGCGCGAGGAGCTGCCGGGCCACCGTGCGCCACTCCCCCTCGGACAGGTCGGCGCCGATGCCGAACGTCGCGAGCGAGTCGTGCCGGAGTTCCTGCACGCGCGGCGACTGCTTGCCGACGAGGATGTCGACGAGGTGCGCGACGCCGTACCGCTGGCCGCGCTCACGCTCGAGCCGGACCACGGTGGACAGGAGCTTCTGCGCGGGCACGGTGCCGTCCCACGACTCGGGCGGCGCGATGCACGTGTCGCAGTTGCCGCACGCCGTGCTCTCCTGCCCGAAGTAGGCGAGCAGCCGGACGCGTCGGCACTCGATGGTCTCGCAGAGGGCGAGCATGGCGTCGAGGTGCGCGCTGAGCTGGCGTCGGTGGGCCGCGTCGCCCTCGGACTGGTCGATCATCCGACGCTGCTGCACCACGTCGTTCAGCCCGTAGGCGAGCCACGCGGTCGAGGGCAGTCCGTCGCGGCCGGCACGACCGGTCTCCTGGTAGTAGCCCTCGACCGACTTCGGCAGGTCGAGGTGTGCCACGAAGCGGACGTCCGGCTTGTCGATCCCCATGCCGAACGCGATCGTCGCGACCATGACGACGCCGTCCTCGCGGAGGAAGGTCGACTGGTTGCGCTCGCGCACCCGGGCGTCGAGGCCGGCGTGGTACGGCAGCGCCGGGATGCCCTGCTCGGCCAGCGCCGCGGCGGTGCGTTCGACGGAGTTCCGCGAGAGGCAGTAGACGATGCCGGCGTCGCCGCTGTGCTCCGTCCGGATGAAGGTGAGCAGCTGCTGGAGCGCCCCGGTCTTGGGCTCGATCCGGTACTGGATGTTCGGCCGGTCGAAGTCGGCGACGAAGTGGGCGGCGGCGTCGAGGCCGAGGCGCGCGGAGATCTCGCGGTGGGTCTGCGGGGTCGCCGTAGCCGTCAACGCGATCCGGGGCACCGCGGGCCAGCGCTCGTGCAGGACGCTCAGTTCGAGGTAGTCCGGCCGGAAGTCGTGCCCCCACTGGGCGACGCAGTGTGCCTCGTCGATGGCGAACAGCGCGATGCGGGCACGGTCGAGCAGCGCCCGCGTGCTCTCGAGCCGGAGCCGCTCGGGCGCGAGGTAGAGCATGTCGACCTGCCCGGACACGACGGCCTGTTCGACGCGGGCGCGCTCGTCGGGCCCCTGCGTCGAGTTGAGGAACGCCGCGCGCACGCCGTTGGCGGCGAGGGCGTCGACCTGGTCCTGCATGAGCGCGATGAGCGGCGACACCACGACCCCGACGCCGTCCCGCACGAGCGCGGGCACCTGGTAGCAGAGCGACTTGCCGCCACCGGTCGGCATGAGCACGAGGGCGTCGCCGCCGGAGACGACCTGGTCGATGATCGCGGCCTGCTCGCCGCGGAAGTCGTCGTAGCCCCACACGCGGTGCAGGACGTCGAGCGCGGCGGACCGCGACGGGGAGGTCGTGGCCGTCGTGCTCATGCCCCCAAGCCTACGATCGGCCGGCGACACCCGCGGTCGCGTCCACAGGTCCCGCGCCGGCGTCGCCCGGAGCGTCCGCGGCGTCCGCCGACCCGGCCACCCCGTCGGCGTGGGTCGGCGCGCCGTCCCAGCCCGTGCCTCCCGGCCGGACCCAGCGCGACCCTCCCGCCCAGGCGGGGACCGGACCGCGGAAGCGGGGTGCCTCGCGCCCGGCGAAGCGACGATCGAGGCGGCGCCACCGCGCGAGGAGCTCCACCATGCCCCAGTACGCCAGCGACGTGCCGAGCGTGACGAGCCACCCCTGCCAGGTGCCGTTCGCGTCCTGCGACTGCAGGTCGATCCTCGACCAGCCCGGCGCCTGCAACACGAAAATCATGATGTTGTTGAACGCGTGCTGCAGGACCGTGGCCTCGAGCCCACCGGTGCGGAGCACGATGATCGCGGCGACGAGGCCGAACGACCCCACGTCGAGGATGCCCCAGACGTTGTAGCCGTTCGGGATGTGCAGCGAGGCGAAGACCACCGTCGACACCGCGACCGCGATGACGGTCCCGGCGCGGCGCGGGATCCACGACGCGATCGTCTGCATGAGGAAGCCGCGGAAGATGTACTCCTCGGCGGCGCCCTGGAACGGCACCAGCACGACGACGAGGGCGATCGTGAGCACCAGCGTCGACAGCGTGACGGTGGACTGCCCGATGGCGTCGTGGTCCCAACCGAAGCCGCCGTCGAGCGTGAGCATCGGCAGACCCTGCACCGCGAACATGATCGCCGCGATCACGAGGGTGGGGATCAGGCACCACGCGGTCCAGCCCCAGCGGACCCGGAAACGCACCGACGACAGGACGCCCCGCCCGAGCCCCGCGATCCGCACGGCGACGACGATCCCGGGGAGCAGCACCACGAGCGACACGAGCGAGACCGACAGCGTCAGCGGGTCCGTCGGGTCGAGCGCGCCGCTCGAGAGCTTCTGCTCGAAGTCGATCAGGCCGTCCGCCCCGGAGGTCGCGCCGATCGGGATCGTGAACGCGATGACGATGAGGACCTGGGACACGAGGTACCAACCCGCCAGGACCGCCAGCGCCACGAGCGGACGCCACCACCGCCACCGGCCATCGATGCGGGGAAGTCGCTGGTAGGGAACGCTCACGCCGTGCAGGGTACCGGTGCGGGCAGGATGGGAGCCGTGCTCACCGTCGTCCTCGGCCTGTCCGGCGCTCTCGTCTACGGGTTCGCCGACTTCCTCGGCGGGGTGGCCTCGCGTCGCCTCCGCCCCGTCGTCGTCACGGCGGTGGCGGCGGTCGTCGGGATCGTGCCGCTCCTGGTGGGGCTCGTCGTCGTGGACTCGGCGTTCTCGGGCCGTGCGGTCGTGTGGGGCGCGGTCGCGGGCCTCGCGGGCGGCGCGGCCGTCCTCCTCCTCTACACGGCG
>NZ_BACW01000283.1:0-2887 GCF_000333315.1 Curtobacterium sp. B8 | reverse complement strand
GACGGCTCNCCGGAGCGGTCCGTCGAACGCCACCCCGATCCGCACGACCGTCGCGGGGTGTTCCTCACGGCGTCCGGCGAGTCGATGCGTCAGGCGCTGAGCGTCCTCGACCAGCTCGACGACAGCGGCGCCGCTGTGGCCTCGACCCTCGACGAACGGGACATCCGGGTGATCGTCGCCTTCCTCGAGGACATGACCCGGGTGGTCGACCACATCGCCCCGGAGGAGTCCCAGGCGGACGACGTCGCCGTCGCGTAGCCTCACCGCATGACGACGGCGGCGAGTACCGAGGGGCACGACCCCGAGGACGACATGCCGCTCGCCGAGCTCGACGCGCGTGCCCGGGCGGACGCCGCGCTCCGGCGGATCCGAGCCGGCGCCGACCCCACGCGCGAGGCCTTCGACCTGGCGAACACGATGAACGACGAGGCCGTCGGTCGGCTCTCGGGCGCGGTCCGACGCTGGTTCCGGCGGCGCTGAGGCGGTTCCGACGGCGGTTCCGGCGGCGCTGCGGCGCGCTGGCGTCACGACGTCGTCCTGCGCCCCTCGCGGGGAACCGGGCCCGTGCCGTCGCCGGGCCCGGCTCAGCCGTCGCCGGGCTCAGCTCAGCCGCTCAGAAGGCGGTGCCGACCGCCGCGATGTCGTCGCCGCCGTGGCCCGCCGCACTCGCGTCGGCGTACACCCGGCCGAGCGCCTCGAGCAGCACCGTCGAGACGCCTGCAGCGCGCGCGGCCTCCGTGATGAGCCCGATGTCCTTCCGCAGCCCGTCGAGCGCGAACTGCGCGGGGAAGGTGCCCTCGATCATCGACTCCCCCTTGGTGTGGGCGTACGGCGAGTCGCTGGCGCTGCCGTCGATGGCCTCGAGGAAGAGGGCCGGGTCGAGACCCAGGGACCGCGCGATCGCGAGGGACTGTCCGGTCGCGGCGGTGATGGAGGCGATCCAGGCGTTCGCCGCGAGCTTGAGCGCGGTGCCCTGCCCGACCTGCTCGCCCGCGCGGACGGTCTTCACCGCGATCGCCTCGAACACGGAGCCCAGCCCCTCCAGCACGTCGGCCGGTCCAGCGGCGAGGAGCGTCAGCTTGCCCTGCTCGGCGGGGGCCTTGGTGCCGAGCATCATCGCCTCCACCAGGGTGATGTCGTACTTGGCCGCGAGCTGCACGACCGTCTCGGTCCCCGCGGTGCCGATCGTCGAGGCCTGGACCCAGACGGCATCCTCGGGAGCGTCCCCGGCTGCCTGCTCGAGGACGTCGACCACGGCGTCGGTGTCGAACAGCGTGAGGAGCACGACCTCGGCGTCCGCGACCGCCTCCGAGGGGGTGTCCACGACGGTCGCCCCGGCGTCGGCGAGCGGCTCGGCCCGCTCGCGGGTCCGGTTCCACACCGTCACGTCGTGCCCTGCCCGGCGGAGCGACCCCGCGACACCGGCACCCATCGCACCCGTTCCCAACACCGACACGCGCACGAGCGCCTCCGTCCTGTGCGGCACCGTGCCGCGACCGATCCGACGCTACGCCGCTCCGATCAGCGGATGCCCCGGGCCGCGAGCCAAGCCGCCGGGTCGACCGGCACACCGTCGACGAGCACCTCGAAGTGCAGGTGTGGACCCGTCGAGACACCGGTGCTGCCGACGGCACCGAGCTGCTGACCCGCGGCGACGGTCTGCCCGGGGACGACGTCGATGCGGGAGAGGTGCGCGGACCGGGTCTGCGTTCCGTCGGCGTGCTGCACGAGGACCTGGTTGCCGTACCCGCCGAGGACCCCGGCGGCGAGGATCCGACCGGGGAGGGCGGCCACGACCGGCGTGCCCTCGGCAGCGGCGAAGTCGAGACCCTGGTGGTCGGTCGAGCAGGCGCCGCAGCCCACGACCTGGCGGCCACCGAAACCGCCAGCCACGGGCACGGTGCCCACGACGGGCCGGACGACACCGGACGCGGCGGGACGCGGTGTGGCGGGACGAGCCGCCGCCGTGGCACGGGTGGGCTCGGGCACGGGCCGGACGAGGGCCACGCCGAAGGTGTCACGGAGACCGACGGCGGTGCTGCCGTCGGGAGCGACGTACTGCTGCCCGACGGCGCCGACGCCCGGCGTCACGACCTGGGGCGTCGCGGCGAGGGCGGACTGCGGCGACCCGAGCGCCACGACCATGCACGCCGCGACCGCCGTCGCCGTGACGGGGACCGCCCGCGTGGAGGACACGGCGCCGGTGACCACGCGGAGCGGGACGGTGACCACGCGGAGCGGGACGGTGACCACGCGGAGCGGGACGGTGACCGCCTCTGTCAGCGTCCGGACGCGATCGCGCCGTCGGGCGTCGTGCTCGGCCGCGCGGAGGCTCCGTCGGGTCGGGAGCGCGGCACTCCGGTCGTCCCGGCGGGTCGGGAGCTCGGGGTGGAGCACCGGGGCGGCAGGAGGGGACACCGCCGCCCCGGTGGGTTCGGGGGTCCGCCCGCGGTCCGTCGTTCGGCGGGAACGACGGGTCGGGAGCGGGGTCGGGTTCGACACGACCTTCGGCTCAGACGCGGACGCGGCCGTCGCGGGTGATCCGCTCGACTTCCGCGGTCACGGCGTCCACGACCGCGCGGGTCACTGCGTCGGCGACGGCCTCGACGAGGGCGAGCTGCCCCTCGGCGACGGAGAGACCGACACCGAGGTCCGCGGTCAGGCGCTGTGGGATCGCGTCGATCGCGGCGACGAGCGACGCCGGGACGGACGCGGACGGTGTCGGCGAGGGCTCGCGACGACGGGCGGCGACGGCGTCGAAGAGGGGTGTGGAGGACATGCTGCTTGCCTTCCGGTCAGTGCGGTTGGGCGGACCGTTCGGTCGGTCCGGGGTGCCGACGGCACGCCTCCATTGAAGCACTGATATTTGGTATGCGCAATACTCAGT
>NZ_BACW01000284.1:0-3506 GCF_000333315.1 Curtobacterium sp. B8 | reverse complement strand
CGCGCGACCTCTTCCGCCGGGTGTCGACGAGCCACGCCGTCGAGGCGAGCGCCGGCCGGGAGCGCAGCGCGGCGAGACGGTCGGCCTCGACCGAGAGGGTGTGCGAGAGCCGCAGGCCCAGGCGGGCACGGGCCTGCCGGACGTTCGCGAGCTCCTCGGCGACGTCGGGGACGACCCGCTTCGCCGCGTCGGTCGGGGTCGAGGCGCGGAGGTCCGCGACCTCGTCGAGGATCGGGCGGTCGGCTTCGTGCCCGATCGCGGAGACGATCGGGGTGTTCGCCGCTGCCGCTGCGCGGACGAGCCCTTCGTCGCTGAAGCCGAGCAGGTTCTGGAAGTCGCCGCCACCGCGCGCGATGACGATGACGTCGACGGTCGGGTCGGCGTCGAGCTCGCGGATCGCGGCGGTGACCTCGCCCACCGTGCGTTCGCCCTGCACCGCGGTGTGCACGGTGCGGAACTCGACCTGCGGCCAGCGGAGCTGCGCGTTCCGCTTGACGTCCTTCTCGGCGTCGGAGTCCTTGCCCGTGATCAGCCCGATGCGGTGGGGGAGGAACGGCAGGCGCTTCTTGCGCGACGGGTCGAACAGCCCCTCGGCCGCCAGGGTCCGCCGGAGCCGTTCGAGCCGTTCGAGGAGGTCGCCGAGCCCGACGTGCTTCATCTCGACGACCTGCATCGTGAGCGAACCGCCCTTGACCCAGTAGTTCGGCTTGACGGCGGCGACGACGCGGTCGCCCTGCTTGAGGTCGGCGGGCACCCGGGAGCGCACGCTCGACCAGATCGAGAAGGACACGGTGGCGTCGACCTCGACGTCCTTGAGCTTGCCGTAGACGTTGCCGCCCGCGACGTTCCACTGCGTGATCTCGCCCTCGACCCAGGCGGTGCCGAGCCGGTCGATCCAGTCGCGGACCTTGGCGCCGAGCAGCGCGACGGGCCAGGGGTTGTCGGCCGTCGGCGGGCCCTGTTCGATCGCCATCTCGCTCCTTCCGAACGCGGGACACCCATGCTGCCGCAGACCGGTGACACGACCGGTCGCACCGCGCCGCGGGGACGTTCTCCACAGGCCGGTCCGTGCCCAGGTCGTGCGGGTCCCGCTCACCTATCATCGGGGACGTGACGATCACCAACGGCCACACGGTCCCCCTCGCCCCGCCGCGGGTGCACGCGGCGCGCGGTCGACTGCGGGACGAGCCGGTCGCCGGCACCAAGAAGGTGTTGCTCGCCGCCCCGCGCGGGTACTGCGCGGGCGTCGACCGTGCGGTCGTGGCCGTGGAGCAGGCGCTCGAGCAGTACGGCGAGCCGGTCTACGTGCGGAAGCAGATCGTGCACAACGTCCACGTGGTGTCGACCCTGGAGCAGCGCGGTGCGGTCTTCGTCGACGACGTCGCCGAAGTGCCCCGCGGATCCCACGTCGTGTTCAGCGCGCACGGCGTCGCACCGGCCGTCGTCGCCGGTGCAGCCGAGCGCGACCTGCACGCCATCGACGCGACCTGCCCCCTCGTCACGAAGGTGCACCGCGAGGCCACGCGCTTCGCGAAGGCCGACCGCACGATCATCCTCATCGGTCACGCCGGTCACGAGGAGGTCGAGGGCACGATGGGTCACGCGCCCGACCGCACGATCCTGGTGAACGGTCCGGAGGACGTCGCGGCCCTGCAGGTCCCCGACCCGGACAACCTCGTCTGGCTGTCGCAGACCACGCTGAGCGTCGACGAGACGATGGAGACCGTCCGGCTGCTCCGCGAGAAGTTCCCCACCATCCAGGACCCGCCCTCCGACGACATCTGCTACGCCACGCAGAACCGTCAGGTCGCGATCAAGAAGGTCGCTCCCGCAGCCGACCTGGTGATCGTGGTCGGGTCGGCGAACTCGTCGAACAGCGTCCGCCTGGTCGAGGTCGCCCTCGAGCACGGCGCCGCGGCCGCGCACCGCATCGACTACGCCGAGGAGATCCGGCAGGAGTGGCTCGACGGGGTCCGGACCGTGGGCGTCACCAGCGGCGCGTCCGTGCCCGAGGAACTCGTGACCGAGGTCCTCGAGCAGCTCGCCGACGCCGGGTACGGCGCCGTCGAAGAGGTGGTCACTGCCCACGAGGACCTCATGTTCTCGCTCCCGAAGGAACTCCGGACCGATGCGTCCGGCCAGCCCACCCGGGCGCTCGGCGGGCGGCGCGCATGAGCGGCGACTGGTCCGAGGCCCCAGTGCACGACCCGGGACACGGTCGCGCCGACGACGGCCGGGAGGCGCGGCGCGGCCCCGCGACGTCGGCCGCCGCCCCGGCAGCGGGTCGCGTCCACGGCACGCCGGCACCGCAGTACGGCGAGTACGCGCCCGAGGGCTGGGTGAACCCGGTGCTCGCCGAGCAGGAGCGCGTCGAGCGCGAGGCCGAGTCCCGGGCGCTCCGGGAGCAGGCGGCCCGCGAGACCGCCGGGACACCGGCGCGACCCGGTCAGACAGGCTCCCGTCCGGCGCGCGCCGGAGGCGTCACCACCGCCCCGTCGAGCCGGTTCGGCGCCTCGCCCCTCGACTTCGGGATGACCGTCGGGCTCCTCGTGCTCGGCCTCTGGTCGGTCCTGCAGTCACTGTCGGTCGGACAGGTGGCCTCGGCGGTCCGGCAGACGTTCGAGCAGCGCTACACGACGTTCTCGGACCCGTCGGTGCTCACCGGCGCCGCGATCGTCGGAGCCGTCGCGAGCGTGGTGCTCTTCGCACTGACCCTGTGGTGGTCGATCCGTCGCCTGCGGGCACGCCGGTGGACGTTCTGGGTCCCGCTGCTCGGTGGCGTCGTGTCGACGGCCGTCAGCGTCACGGCGTTCCTCGTCGTCGTCCTGCAGGACCCCCGCTTGGTCGACGCCGTGCTGCGCTCCAGCGGCGGCGCCTGAGCGCGTCGAACCGGGTGGTGCTGCCGACTACCCCGCCAAGAAGGCCGCGACGGCGCCGTGCAGGGCCGCGAGGTCGTCGACGTGCACGAGTTCGCGGACCGAGTGCATCGACAGCAGCCCCACCCCGATGTCGATCGTCGGGATGCCGAGACGCGTCGCCGCGATCGGGCCGATGGTCGAGCCGCCGGCGATCGTGTTGACGTTCACGAACGGCTGGTACTCGACGCCCGCCTGGTCGCACGCCGCCGAGAACACCGCTTCGCCCTTCGCCTCGGTCATGTAGCGCTGGTTCGCGCTGATCTTGAGCAGGGGACCGCCTCCCGGCCGCGGGCGGTTCGTCGGGTCGTGCTTCTCCGGCTGGTTCGGGTGCACGAGGTGCCCGGCGTCGCTCGACAGCAGCCACGAGGCCCGGAACGCCCGAGCAGCGTCGGAGCGGGTGGCGCCGAGGCCCTCCTGCACGCGCCCGAGGACGTCCTCCAGGAACGGCCCGCCCGCACCCGAGGGGGTCGAGGAGCCGATCTCCTCGTGGTCGAAGGCCGCGAACACCGGGATGTGGTCCCCGTCGGACGGCGCCTCG
Source organism: Curtobacterium sp. B8 (assembly GCF_000333315.1). Lineage (NCBI taxonomy): Bacteria > Bacillati > Actinomycetota > Actinomycetes > Micrococcales > Microbacteriaceae > Curtobacterium > Curtobacterium sp. B8. The sequence continues at coordinate 50 of NZ_BACW01000284.1, read as the reverse complement.
ACGACGCCTCGGATTCGGCGTGCACGGCTCGTGAGTTGTCCATCCGTCCG
>NZ_BACW01000285.1:0-9468 GCF_000333315.1 Curtobacterium sp. B8 | reverse complement strand
CGCCGAGGGCGGTCTGCAGGTCGGACGAGGACGAGTGCGGGGCACGGGTCATCATGAGGTAGCCGAGCACGCGGGCGTCCGTGAGCGGCATGCCCGCCATGTCGCTGAACATGAGTGCGAACTCCTCGACGAACGCCTGCCGTGCGGGTTCGAGGACGACGTCGCTGCGTGCCTCCGCCCGGAGCGCCTGGCGGTCCCCCTCGCTCACGCCTCGACCCCGGCGGCGACGGCGGGCGGCTCGACCGGGACGGACCAGGCGGTGAGGCTCATGCCGCCGCCGGCGCGGATGCCCGTCGCGGTGCCGTCCACGTCGCGTGAGTAGGTGACGTCCTCGTCGATCGAGCCGAAGCGGTTGCCGTGCGTCATCCGCAGGGTGTCGGCGTCGACCACCTCGAGCCGGGTGGGCGACTCGAGCGGGGCGGGCGCTGCGGGGTCGATCTCGAGGAGCCGGTCGCCGACCAGCGCGATGTCGGTGACGCCCCACGGGTTCGCGAAGCGTCCGGTGAAGGTGGCGGGGTCGACGCCGTCGGGCACGGGGGCGCCGGGTGCGTCGTCGGCCGCGGCGCGGTCGAGGAGGTCGATGATCGCGGTGGCGATGAGCGTCGCGGGTCCGGCGGCGGCGCTGGTGAGCACCGACACGACGAGCCCGGACGCCGGGTCGAACAGCGACTGGGTGATGTGACCCGGGAAGCCGCCGGAGTGGCCGCGGACCTCGCGTCCGCCGATCCGGTCGACGACGAAGCCCGCGCCGTAGCCGCGGTCGGCCGGGTCGTCGGTGGCGCTCCAGGCCTTGCGCTGTGCGAGCCGCTTCGAGTGGTCGCTGAGGAGGGCGCCCTGCCCGATGACGTGCTGCGAGAAGTACCGCACGAGGTCGCCCGCGGTGCCGTGGAAGCCGGTGGCGGCGGCCATCGCCCGGGTGTCGACGTGGTCGATGCGGTGTCGGCGGCGGTCGGTGTGGAAGCCGGTGTAGCCGACCACGAAGTCGTCCGCCCGCGTGGGGTCCCAGTCCGGGCCGGTGTTCCGTAGGCCCAGCGGCTCGGTGATCGCCTCGCGGACGAAGTCGTTGTACGTCGTACCGGAGACCGCGGCGATGACGAGGCCGAGCAGCGAGTACCCGAGGTTCGAGTAGTTGAACGAGGACCCCGCCGGGACCTTCTGGCCGCGGTCGAGGACGAGCGCGAGCAGCTCCTCCTCGTCGGGGAACGGGCGCGCGAGGGACCAGTAGTCGCCGTCGTGCCCGTCGCGGATCACGCCGGCGCCCATCTCCATGAGCTCGCGGAGGGTGGCGTCGGCGAGCGGGGAGCCGCCGTCGGCGAGCGCCGGGACGTACGTGCCGACGGTGTCGTCGAGCCGGAGGGCGCCGCGCTCGGCGAGCAGCAGGAGCGCGGTCGCGGTGAACGTCTTCGAGTGCGAGGCGATCCGGAAGAGGTCGGTGGTGGTGAGTCGCCGGCCGGCCTCGACGTCGGCGTGTCCCCAGGCCTCCTCGAAGAGGACCTCGCCCGCGTACCCGATGGCGACCTGCACGCCCGGGACGCGGAGTTGCCAGACCTTGTAGGACACCCAGTCGTGGATGTAGGGCAGGGTCTTCCGGTACGCGGCGAGGGTGTCGGTCACTGTGGGTGTCCTTTCGAGGGGCGGTGGTGACGAGTCTGACGGCTGCCGGCCGCAGGGTGCGGCGCGACGCGCGTCAGCGGCGGCGTGGGTCGAGTGCGGCGCGCAGCGTGTCGCCGAGCGCGATGACGGACAGCACGGTGACGGCGAGGAACGCCGCGGGCGCGACGAGCATGTGGGGCGCGCGGAGGAACTGGCTCGTGGCGGCGGACAGTTGCAGCCCCCACGAGATCGCCGGGCTCTCGAGGCCGATGCCGAGGTACGTCAGCGACGACTCCGACACGATGACGCCGCCGACGGTGATGGTGGCGAGTACGAGCAGCGGCGAGATCGACGACGGCAGCACGTACCGCGTGGTGATGCGCCACGTGGAGAGGCCCATCGTCCGGGCTGCCAGGACGAACTCGGCGTTCCGGACGCTCCGCACGCTCGACCGGACGAGCCGCGCCATGGTCGGCCAGCCGAACAGCGCCAGCACGAGCGACACGGTCAGCACCGAGCGCTCCCCGACGCTGTTGAGCACGACGACCGCGCCGAGGAGGAACGGGAAGCCGAGGAAGACGTCGGTCAGGCGGGCGAGCACCGCGTCCACCCAGCCGCCGAGCATGCCGGCGACCGTCCCGACGACGACCGCGACCACCCCGGCGAGGACCGTGGTGAGCAGCGCCACCGCGACCGAGGACCGGGTGCCGTAGACCACGTTCGCGTAGACGTCGCACCCCTGCAGGTCGAAGCCGAACGGGTGCCCGTCGGCCGCGGGAGCACCGCTCCGGCCGAGGTCGCACGCGCGCGGGTCGCCGTGGCCGAAGAAGCCGGCGAAGAACGCGGGGAACACGGCGATGAGCAGGACGACGACCAGCACGGATGCCGGCACCCAGAACCCGGGCTTGCGGACGGCGGCGCGCAGGGGTCGTCGACGGGTGACGACGGCGGGTTCGAGGGTCGCGCCGATGGCGGAGGTGGTCATGCTGCGGCTCCTGTCCGGACACGCGGGTCGAGGGCGGCGTGCAGCAGGTCGACGAGCACGCTCGTGACGAGGAACACCAGGATGAGCGCGGTCGAGATCCCGACGACGACCGCGCCCTCGTGCGAGCGGATGCCCTGGAAGAGCAGGTTCCCGACGCCGGGGAGGTTGAAGATGCCCTCGACGATCACCGTGCCGCCCATGAGGTAGCCGAGGTCGGTCGCCAGGTAGGTCGCCGTGGGGATGAGCGAGTTGCGCATGACATGGACCCCGACGATCCGGCCGGGCGCGAGGCCCTTCGCCCGCGCGGTCCGCACGAAGTCGGCGTCGAGCGTCTCGATCATCGAGGTCCGGGTGAGTCGGGACACGGCCGCGAGGCCGAACAGCGCGACCACGAACGCGGGCAGCACGTAGGCGCTGGGCCAGCCCGCGGTCGCGCCGGCCACCGGGAACCAGTGCAGCCGTACCGAGAACACGAGCTGGAGTGCGACGCCGAGCACGAACACCGGCACGGCCCCCACGACGATGGTCCCGACGAGCACGGACTTGTCGAGGACGGTGCCGCGCCGGAGTGCCGACAGCGCTCCGAGTCCGATGCCGAGCACGATCTCCATCGCCCAGGCCGTCAGCGCGAGGGTGATCGTGACCGGCCACCGCGAGGCCATCTGCTCCCCGACGGACTGCCCGCTGAAGTCGGTGCCGAAGTCGCCCCGGAAGAGCCCGCCGAGGTACTGCAGGTACTGCAGCCACAGCGGCTGGTCGAGGTGGTACTCGGCCCGGAGCGCCCGGACGACGGCGTCGGAGAGCGGCCGGTCCCCGCCGAGCGCCTTGATCGGGTCGCCCGGCAGCGCGAACGTCATCGCGTAGATGAGGAAGGTCACCCCGAGGAACACGACGACCAGGCCGCCGAGTCGGCGGCCGACGGCGAGCGCCGGGCGCATCACGCGCCTCCCGTCAGCGACGTGGCGAGCAACGGACTGGGCCCACGCCGCCGGTTCCCGGCCGACGCGCCAGCGGCGGACGGGCCGTGCCGGTGGGGAGAGGCGCGGTCCGGCTCCGCGCTGTGCCTGCTGTCGTCGCCTCCGGCGACGTGGCTCGCGCAGGCGAGGATCGCCCCGAACTGCACGCCCACGAGCGTGCGGATCGGGATCGGCGCGGCATCGGGCAGATCGTCGGCTTGCCACTCGGCGTACCGCTCGGCGAGCTGGTCGCGCAACCGCCGGAGCGGCGCCGGGGCGGTGCCGGCGGTCGTCTCCACCTCGAGCGCCCGGAGGAGCATGCCCCCGTAGCGCAGGCGGAAGCAGCGGACCAGGTCCTCGCAGCCGAAGCGCTCGGCGACCGTCGCCGTCCGGTCGGCGGGCTCGTGGTCGGCCCGTGCCCGGTCGGTGTCCGCTATGCCTGCGAGCATCGGGACGAACGCTCGGGAGGCCTCGAGGAACGGCGACGCGATCGTGAGCATCGGGGACGCCTCGTCGAGGACCGCCCGCAGTTCCGCGCCCGAGGCAGCGAGGTCCTCGGCCCGAGCGGCGGAGGAGGTCCGCCGTACGACTCGTCGGTCGGGGTCTGGTCGTCCGCCTCCGGGTGGCTCCAGTACGGCAGCTCGGCGAACATGCACAGGGTCCCGCGGCCTGCTGCCCCGGCNGGCCTTCAACCCCCCGGGATGTGCTCGGCGGGGTCGATCCCGTGGCTCACGAGGTAGTCGTACGCGGGCTCGACGCCGTCCATCGCGACACCGCGGGGGCGAGTGCTCGAAGGTGCGCCGACTCGGGCTCCCCGGTGTCGAGCGGTAGCCCCAGCGCGCCCGGCAACGCGCGCAGGGTGTCGATGACGTCGGGCAGTCCTTCGGACAGGTAGTAGTAGACGCCGCCCATCTCGCCGTTGTGCAGCGACACGAGGAGGTCCGGCCGGGTGTCGTCGATGAGCCGCATGAACGCGAGCGTCTCCGGGAGCACCCGGTCGAAGTACACCGACCCGTGGCTGTTGGGGAAGGTCCACTCCACCTGGCTGTCCGGCGCCGGGCGGTAGAAGTGCCGGGCGTAGTGCACCCGGTCGTGCGGGTCCCGGAACCACGCCTCGTTGAGCCGCATGCCGTCCGGGTCGATCGTCGGGACGATGTGCCAGGTGGTGTCGAGCGTCGCCGCGGTCTCCGGGTCCTCGAGCAGCCACGTCGCGAGGTGCAGGGCCGTCCACGAGCCGATCGGCTCGTTCGGGTGCACGCCGCCGGCGACGACGGCGGCGTGCGACCCGGACCCGATGCGGTGGCTGTGGAGGGGTTCCCCGAGCCGGCTGGTGCCGATCCGGGTGACCGTGACCTGGTCGGGGTGCGCCGCGGCGAGCGCGGCGAACCGGGCGTGCAGGTCGTCGACGAGCGGGAACCCGTCGCGGTCGGGGACCTCGGCCGCGAGGCGGAGGACGGTGCGCTGGTCCATCGGGTGGTGCCGGTCCCTACTCGACGGTGATGCCGGGGACGACGGGGCTGCCGTCGACCGCGGGGAGCGAGGCGATCTTGTCGCTGACCACGTAGGCGTACTTGTCGAAGAACGTGGGCACGACCGGGAAGTCCTCGAGCACGGCCTTCTGCGCCTGGGCGTAGTATTCGTTCGCCTCGGCCTGCGACCCCGCGGAGTCGGCCTTCGCGAGCAGCTGATCGACCTCGTCCGACTGGTAGTACCCGGTGCAGGGGCNACAGCCGCCGNCCTTGGTGAACAGTGCACGGAGGGTGTTCTGCTGGCTGGCGTAGAGCGCACCCCAGTGGCCGAAGTGCGGGCCCGCGATCTTCTTGTCGGTCAGCTCCGAGTAGTACGACGCCCAGTCCGTGGTGGCCTTCGCGACCGTGTCGACGCCGAGGTTCTGACGGATCTGGTTGGCGTACGCCTGGTACAGCGAGTCGAGGCCGTTGCCACCCGGGTAGACGAGCGTGATCGTGCCGTCGAACCCGCCGGCCTCCTGCAGGAGCGCCTTGGCCTTCGACGGGGAGAACTCGCACGCCTCGCCGCAGATGCCCTCCTGCGTGCCGGACATGTTCGGCGGGGTGAGGGCGGTCGCCGGCTCGTACAGGCCGCCGTAGATCGCCTTGTTCACCTGCTCCCGGTCGATCGACATGGAGATCGCTCGACGGACGTCGGGGTTGGAGTAGCGGTCGTCCCAGAGCGGGAAGCCGAGGTAGTCGATGCCGGGGGCGTCGAACGAGTGCAGCCGGTCGCCGAAGTCGGAACCGGCGCTCGTCATCTTGTCGGCCGGCAGGAAGAGCACGTCCGCGTTGCCGGCGAGCACGTCGGTGTAGGCGGTGTTCATGTCCGAGTAGCTCTTGAAGGTGACGTCCTCCGTCTTCGCCTTCGTCCCCTCGAACCCCTTCCAGGCGGTGACCGTGAACGGCTGGTTCGCCTTCCACTTCTCGGTCATCTCGTACGGACCGTTGCCGATCGGCTTCGCGTCGTACGCCTTGAGGTCCGCGTAGGCGGCCTCCGGCATCGGGTAGAAGGCGGTCTGCGCCTGGCTGAGCTGGAGGGGGAACTGGCTGTCGGCGTGGTCGAGCGTCACCGTGAAGGTGTCCTTGCCCGTGACCTTCAGCCCGGACATCTCCTTCGTCTTCGGCTTGCCCGACGCCGGGTTGAGGTCCGCGTACCCGACGATCGACGCGAGTTCGCCGCTGTTCTCCCAGGCGTTCGGCCCGTACGCGGTGTGGTTCCACGCCTTGACGTAGCTCTCGGGCGTGACCTCCTCGCCGTTCTGGAACTTCCAGCCGTCGCGCAGCGTGATCGTCCACGTGGTGTTGTCACTCGACGTGACGCTCTTCGCCGCGACGTCGTGGAGCTTGCCGTCCGAGTCGGTCTCGGTGAGGGGTGCGAACAGGCTGAGCACCTGGGTGAAGGCCACGGTCTGGCGTCCGGGGGTGAGGTGGTCGGGCTCGCCCGTGGCGTACACCAGGCTCCCGCCCGATCCCGCTTGGTCGTTCGCGGTCCCGGTTGCGGAACAGCCCGTGGCCACCAGCGCCACCGTGGCCGCCGCGGCCAGCGCGGCGAGAGTCCTGCGTCGCATCGTTTGCTCCTCGAGTCGAGCGCGTCCGGTTCGGGACCGGTCGTCGTTGACGGTGAAGCTAGGGCCGGACGAAACCCCACCACAAGACTTGTTTCAGTGATCTCTGAAACCTTTACTTCTCGGAAACAGGCCCGAAACGACGACCCTCGCGCCCGCGGAGCGACCTGTGCCACGCTCGACCCATGCGGCACACACCCCACTTCCTCATGACCGACGTCGCCGAGGTCCGTCGGCTGATCGCCGAGAACCCGTGGGCCACGATCGTGTCGCCCACCGCCACGGGGCTCGTCGCGTCGCACTACCCCGTCCTCCTCGACACGGCCACGAGCACCGACGACGAGATCGTCCTCGTCTCCCACGTCGGCCGCCCCGACGAGGTCGCCCACGAACTCGGGCAGCACGAGGTCCTCGTCGTGTTCCAGGGACCGCACGGGTACGTCTCCCCCGCCTGGTACCCGCCCGAGCAGTTCGTCCCGACCTGGAACCACGTCACCGCGCACTGCTGGGGCACGCCGGAGGTCCTGTCCGACGAGGAGAACTTCCGCGTCCTCGGCGAACTCGTCGACCACTTCGAGCAGGTGATGCCGGAGCCGGTGTCCCTCGAGGTCGATGAGCAGACGGCCCGCGCGATGGCGAAGGGGACCGTGGGCATCCGCATCCGGGTCACCCGGTTCGACGCCCGCGCCAAGCTCTCCCAGAACAAGGCCCCCGAGGTCGTCGAGCGGATCGTCGCGGGTCTCCGTGGCGACGGGCCGTACGCCTCGCCGGCGCTCGCCGACGAGATGGTCCGGGTACACGGGCTGGAGGCGCTGGGCCCACGCCGCCGGTTCCGGGCCGACGCGCCAGCGGCGGACCGGCCGTGACGGTGGGGATGACCGAGACACTGCTCCGCACCGTCCGGCGCGTGGGGACGTCCGGCGCCCCGTCCGACGTGCTGCTCGTCGACGGGCGGGTCGCCGCGATCGCACCCGCGGGGACCCTCGACCCGACCTCCGCCGAGACCGAGGTCGTCGACGCTGCCGGCGCGTGGCTCGGACCCGGACTCGTCGACCACCACGTGCACTTCGACCAGTGGGCGCTCGTGCGACGACGGGTCGACGTGTCCGGCTGCGACTCCGCGGAGTCGACCGCGTCCCTCCTGGCCGACGTCGCCCGCACGGGCGTGCCGGACCGGGTGCTCGTCGGGCACGGCTACCGAGACGGGATGTGGCCACGCCCCGCGCGCCGTGAGCTGCTCGACCAGGCCGCACCGGGCCTCCCGGTCGTCGTCATCAGTGCGGACCTGCACGCCGTGTGGTGCAACGCCCTCGCGCTGCAGCACTTCGCCGCCCTGGTCGGGCGGCCCCTGCCGGCCGGCGAGGACGGCGTCCTGCGCGAGCAGGACGCCTTCGACGTGACCGGCGCACTCTCCCGTGTGCCGGACGACGTGCTCGACGGGTTCGTGGCGGACGCCGTCGAGGCGGCCGCCGCCCGCGGGGTGACGCGGGTGCGCGACCTCGAGATGGTGTTCGGGATCGACCGGTGGACCCGGCGCGTGCAAGCGGGGACGGACGGCCTGCGGGTCGGGTCCGGGGTGTACCCGGGCGAGCTCGACGCCGCGATCGCGCGCGGGCTCCGCACCGGCGACGTCGTGCCCGGGACCCGGGGACTCGTGACGATGGGGCCGTTCAAGGTGATCACCGACGGGTCGCTCGGCACCCGGACGGCGGCGATGACCGACGGCTCGGGCGTGCTCGCGTACGCGTTCGAGGACCTCGTCGCGATGGTCCGACGTGCCGTGGCGGCCGGGCTCGTCCCCGCCGTGCACGCGATCGGCGACCGGGCGAACACCCTCGCGCTCGACGTCTTCGAGGCCGTCGGCGCCCGCGGCACGATCGAGCACGCGCAGCTGCTCGTGCCGGAGGACGTGGAGCGCTTCGCGCGGCTCGGCGTCGCGGCGTCCGTGCAGCCGGAGCACGCGATGGACGACCGGGACATCGCGGACCGTCACTGGGCGGGCGTGACCGACCGGGCGTTCGCGTTCGCGTCGCTCGACCGCGCGGGTGCGTCCCTGCTGCTCGGCTCCGACGCGCCGGTGGCACCGCTCGACCCGTGGGTGTCGATGGCGGCGGCGGTCGGGCGGGACCGGGACGGACGGGAGCCGTGGCACCCGGCCGAGCGGCTCGCCGCGCTGACCGCGTGGCGCGGATCGACCGAGGGTGGCCGGGTCGGGGTGTCCGTCGGGGACGTCGCCGACCTGGTGCTCCTGGCGGAGGACCCGCTCGCAGCGCCGTCGTCGGGAGCGTTGCGCTCGGCCCGGGTGCTCGGCACCGCGATCGAGGGACGGTTCACGTACCTCGACGTGTGACCGCTGCCGCCGACGCTACTTCTGGTCCTTCGGGCACCAGTAGAGCTTGCGGCCGGCCATGTCCGCCATCCGGATCTCCGTCCCGCACACCCGGCAGGGCTCGCCCTCGCGGTGGTACACCCAGTGCCGGTCCTTCCGGGAACGCACGGCCTTCGCGTGGTCGGCCTCCGACAGGTCGTCCATGGTCAGCATGAGACCGTCGCGGACACCGTCGTGCAGCAGCTTCGACCAGTCCTGCCACAGCGCCTTCGCCTGCTTCACGGTGATCTTCTTGCCGGGCTTGTACGGGTCGATGCGCTGCCGGAACAGCAGCTCGGCGCGGTAGATGTTGCCGATGCCCGCGACCACGGACTGGTCCATGAGCAGTTGCCCGATCGCGACGTTCCGCTTCCGGACGTTCTCGACGAAGGTCTTCTCGGCCTCGGGTCCGTCGTCGTTGATCGGGTCCGGTCCGAGCTTGTCGAGGGCGCGCTGCACGCCGGCCGGTCCTCGACCAGCAGGCGTCGGC